>NZ_JAFNNH010000069.1:0-770 GCF_026536845.1 Gilliamella sp. B3023 | reverse complement strand
CTTTGCCTCAGACCTTCGAGTTGGTCGGTCGTGATAGTAATGGTACTCCAGTCGTCAAATATGGTTTTACTTTGAAGCAGTGGTTTGTTCACCGTGGTGATAAGATGGACTACTATCCTCAAACCTTATCTTGGTGTAATAGCCTTGGTTATCGAGTACCTAAGGTAAAGGATTTAACCAACGCGGTTCGTATAGCATATCCTGCTATCTCTGGCGCCACCCCTTCCTCATCTGGTAATTATTACCAACGTAGAATTGGTTCAGGTTTTTTCACGGAGTGGGGTAGTATGTCAGATTATTCCGGCGTTGGCTTCACCAGCCTTTGGTACTGGACTAGTGACCCGGATGGTAGTAACCAGTTTGTCGTGTACCCCTACCACGGTAACGTGGATCGGGGCTACACCAACAGCGGCTACTACGGACTTTGCTCCCATCCTTAGTTTTTATTTCTTCGTCCTTAATCCTTAGGCCGGGGGTGGGGGTGATAAAAAATAGTGTTGAGTCATTAAAAGTAAGCTGACTCAAGGAGTCAACGTCGTTTAGCCATAAAAAAAGCGATTTTGCGGCTAAGCGGCAAAAATGCTGGGCACCGAGGTGGTGGTTAAAAATATCGATATTAAAGGAGTAATATAAAATGAATATTGAAGAAAAAATAGCGTTAAGTAAAAGTCCGGTTCAGTTTATTGCCGAAGGTAATTTTTTAAAGCTTTATAATCAATCATTATATGTGGTTGAGCAATTATTGGGTTTTAACTTAAAGGTAACGGCAA
>NZ_JAFNNH010000068.1:0-802 GCF_026536845.1 Gilliamella sp. B3023 | reverse complement strand
CACTACCAGCTATCATCCTGCCGCCTGTAATTTGCGGTGCTCTAATTTCAGTGCCCGCTATTAATCTATCGCCTCGCATAGTACCAGTAGCAATTAAATCACCATCCAAGAACATCGCTGGCTCAACCCATTTTGCACCGTTGTACATTCTGGTTTCTGAATGAGCTACTTTACCTGTACCGTCTAATGAGTAGATAATTAGCGTGGTATCACGGGCAGGATAAAATCCGAATTCACGATAAAACATTTGGGTTGCTTCATCATTGTTAGTTGGGAATTTACCGTCCTGCGTTTGAATTCTAAATAATCCCCCCGCACCATTTTCTGCAATTAAAGTTTTGGTGTTAGCTATGAACATCCCTGAACGACCGACAACATTAACTGCATTCACGCCGTACCAATATTCGGTATCGGGTTGACAATCAACATCAGTAAGCGTCATTGCTCGACCAAGATAATTAGTTTTTGCTTCGACTTCGGCTTTAGTTGTGCCTTTGTAGAATTCAAACTGAGTACCCAAGCTTGATACAGAAGCCATAACAGGGCGTATAGCAACATTAAAACTGCTTGGAGTTAACACTAAACCCGTTGGATTGGCTGGAGGTAAAATAGAAAATACAATTGTGGTTTCATCACCTAATCGCCCGTCCTCTGCTACCCCTCTTACTGTTGCATTGAACTTACCTTGTTGTAATTCTGATAAATAATATTCAGTATCATTAACAGTTTCACGGCTAATTAATTTATCATCACGATAGATTTTTACTTCGAATTTCAGATTTTGAATCGTTCTTGGTGTTGA
>NZ_JAFNNH010000067.1:0-815 GCF_026536845.1 Gilliamella sp. B3023 | reverse complement strand
ACCCGCCGAGGCGGGTAATTCAAACGTCGCTTAGCCGCAAAATCGCTTTTTATAGCTAAACGACGTTGACTCCTTGAGTCAGCTTGCTTTTAATTGCTTAATACTATTTTTTATCACCCCCACCCCCGCCCTTAGGATTAAGGACGAAGGAATAAGAACTAAGGATGGGAGCAAAGGCCGTAGTAGTCGTAGGAGCTCGAAACCACGTCACCGTCGCCTGTGTGCACGAGAAACTGGGTACTACCACTCGGGTCACTAGTCCAGAACCAACTGCCGCGGAAGCCAACGCTAGAGTAATCACTCATACGAGCCCACTCAGTGAAAAAACCTGAACCTATATGACGCATAATATGATTACCCGGCGAGGAAGGGGGGGCACTAGGTACGACTACATCTGTACGAACAGCGTTAGTTAAATCCCTTACGCTAGGCATTCGATAACCAATACGATTACACCAAGATAATGTATTAGAATAATTGTCACCCTTATTACCACGGTGGACGAACCACTGCTTCAAAGTAAAACCATATTTGACGACTGGAGCACCATTACTATCACGACCGACCAACTCGAAGGTCTGAGGCAAAGTAGGTTTAGATATAGGACTAGGACTGTCTGAATTAATCTGGGATGGAGTAGCGTAAGGACCAGTTAAAGTAACACGAACTCTTGTAGCAGTAGGATTAGACATTGTGACGGTGATACCACCCAGAGAAACTGGAGACCAAGACAATGGCTGACTACTACCACTAATGAGTAAATCAAAGTACAATCCATTAGCGCCAGTTGTAGGAAAGTTTCTACCGTAAGAGGA
>NZ_JAFNNH010000066.1:0-858 GCF_026536845.1 Gilliamella sp. B3023 | reverse complement strand
CATTAGCGCCAGTTGTAGGAAAGTTTCTACCGTAAGAGGATGGGCCAGTTGACTGAGGGATAAAACCATTATCCGGGTCCCACATCGAAGCTGGGCCAGCATATTGACCTGTACTATAGTACATATCCGGTCTGGCAAAACAAACCACCGGCGAAGCCTTAGGATTAACATAGTAAGTCACATTACTAGCACTGAAAGTACTACGATTAGGAAATCCGTAACGAGTTGATAATGTACCGTCAGTACTAGATAACTTAATCCTATAAGGTGCCTTACAAATTGTTAGCACGGAATTACGTGATACTGACTGACCTCTTTTATCGACGATAGATAAACTTAAACGACCTGTAGCACTAACGCCAGAATCTCCATCATCATCACCCCAATAATTATTAGGAGGACCAATAAGAGTACTTAAATCGACTGAATTAGTATCAGTAGGAACGAACATACGAATATCAGCAAAACTCTGACCCACAACGGGCAAAGAGATTGGTGCTGAAGAAGATGAAGGATTGGTAGAAGGCGTGTAATTAGCTCCGTTAGATAGCGTAATCCCAAGCAGACCGTTAGCATCAACCGCACGAGTACGACCACCGTCGAAAGTCAGATAAGGTGCACTACCCTGTATCGCATTCCTAGTTGTCTGTGAAGTTAATGCATGACCCGAAAAAGGAAGGAAAAGAGCCACGAAAAAAACAATCTGCCGGGATAATTGGGAAAAGGATCGAAAACAGGATCTGAAAGAAGATCCTGAAAACGACCGGAAAAAAGATCGAGAAGAGGATCGCGGAAGCGATCGCGCGAAAATTCGCAGAATTTCACTTGATTGCGTGGAAAAATAAGTTTCAGTGAAAA
>NZ_JAFNNH010000065.1:0-870 GCF_026536845.1 Gilliamella sp. B3023 | reverse complement strand
AGACCTTCGAGTTGGTCGGTCGTGATAGTAATGGTGCTCCAGTCGTCAAATATGGTTTTACTTTGAAGCAGTGGTTCGTCCACCGAGGTTTTAAGTTAGACACTCCTTCTAATATCTTATCTTGGTGTAATAGTATTGGTTATCGAATGTCTGGCGTAAGGGATTTAACCAATGCAGTTCGTACAGATGTAGTCGTACCTAGCGCCACCCCTTCCTCGCCGGGTAATTATTATATGCGTCATATTGGTGCTGGATTTGTCCCAGAGTGGGGTAGCATGGACCATTATTCAGACATTGACTTCAAAAACCTAGATTTGGTTTGGACTAATGACCTGAATGGTAGTGGCTATTTTGTCGTGTCCGTTAGGGGCGGTGGTGTTTCTTCCAACTCCAACTCCACCATCACCAACCACGGACTCTGCTCCCATCCTTAGTTTTTATTTCTTCGTCCATAATCTTTAGGGTGGGGGTGGGAGTGATAAAAAATAGTATTAAGCAATTAAAAGTAAGCTTCGAGTCAACGTCGTTTAGCCATAAAAAAGCGATTTTGTGGCTAAGCGACGCTTCAATTACCCGCCTAGGCGGGTTTATTTTTGAGGTTTTTTAGCAAAAAAAGTTGAGGAACGGGGTTTTTGGGGTGTTAAATTTCATTTAAAAATTATTAAATGATCCAAATCACTGAATTTCTAATTCTAAAGATTTGTAATCGCGATATATTTAATTAAAACAGTAGTTAATAAATTATAAATTAGATCTTCTCTAGATCCTATTTACAAAAGTTAACATAAATGAGCGAAAAAAAGTGTTGCATCGTGTTTTTCCAATCACTATACTTTTTACACGGTTTTAGCTACTAGGCTAAAATTTGAC
>NZ_JAFNNH010000064.1:0-909 GCF_026536845.1 Gilliamella sp. B3023 | reverse complement strand
AGTATAGTGATTGGAAAAACACGATGCAACACTTATTTTCGCTCATTTACGTTAACTTTTGTAAATAGGATCTAAAAAGGATCTAGATTATAATTAATTAACCCTTGTTTTAATTAAACATATCATCATTACAAATCTTTAAAAAGATATTTAAAGATCCTCAAAATTTTTATTTTAGGGCTTTGAATTAGAAATTTAGGAAGTTTGATCATTTAAAACTTTTTAAGTGAAATTTAAAACTTCAAAAACCCCGTTCCTCAACTTTTTTTGCGATAAAATCGCCTCAAAAATAAACCCGCCGAGGCGGGTAATTCAAACATCTCTTAGCCGCAAAATCGCTTTTTTTATGGCTAAACGACGTTGACTCCTTGAGTCAGCTTGCTTTTAATCACTCAACACTATTTTTTATCCCCCCCCCACCCCCGGTCTAAGGATTAAGGACGAAGAAATAAGAGCTAAGGATAGGCGCAGAGCCCATAGTAGTTGGCGATGTTGATGCTCCACTCCACAAAACCGTCGTTTGAGCTCACGTTAAACTGGTTACTACCAACCGAGTCACGAGTCCAGTAAAAAGCGCGCTTGAAGCCAACGCCTGAATAATCTTCCATATAACCCCACTCAGTGAAAAAGCCTGAACCTATATGACGCTGAAAATAATTATTAGGTGAGGAAGGGGCGGCGCCAACTGAACCCTGACACTTAGTACCTGAATTACTACCACTACAAGATGCATTGGTTAAATCCCTTACACGAGGCACACGATAACCAATACTATTACACCAAGATAAAGCAGGAGAATAACTGTTAGTGTAATAATTACCACGGTTCACGAACCACTGCTTCAAAGTAAAACCATATTTGACGACTGGAGTACCATTACTATCACGACCGACCAACTCGAAGGTCTGA
>NZ_JAFNNH010000063.1:0-917 GCF_026536845.1 Gilliamella sp. B3023 | reverse complement strand
ACCGACCAACTCGAAGGTCTGAGGCAAAGTAGGTTTAGAAATAGGAATAGGACTGGATGAATTAATCTGGGATTGAGTAGCATAAGGACCAGTTAAAGTAACGCGTACGCTTGTAGCAGTAGGATTAGACATTGTGACTGTGATACCACCCAGAGAAACAGGAGACCAAGACAATGGCTGACTTACACCATTAATGAGTAAATCAAAGTACAATCCATTACCGCCAGTTGTAGGAAAGTTTTGAGCGTAACGTGACGGGTCTGTTTCTTGAGTGAAAAAACCATTAGAACTGTCCCACATTGAAGGCGAATTTTCAAGCCACGAGGACAAACTACCTGGTCTGACAAAACAAACCACAGGCTCAACCTTAGGATTAACGTAATAAGTCACATTACTGGCATTAAAAGTACTACGATTAGGAAATCCGTAACGAGTTGATAATGTACCGTTAGTACTGGATAACGTAACTTTATAAGGAGAATTACAAATTGTTAGCACGGAATTACGTGATACAACTTGATTGTTTTTATCGACGATAGATAAACTTAAAGAACCTGTAGCACTAACGCCAGAATCTCCATCATCATCACCCCAATAATTATTAGGAGGGCCGATAAGAGAACTCAAAGCGACTGAATTTGTATCAGTAGGAACGAACATACTTATATCCGCAAAACTCTGACCCACAACGGGCAAGGAGATTGGAGTTGTAGATGATGAAGTATTAGTTGAAGGTGTATATTTAGTTCCGTCAGATAAAGTAATCCCAAGTAGACCGTTAGCATCGACCGCACGTGTACGACCACCGTCGAAAGTCAGATAAGGCGGAGTACCCTGTATCTGATTTGCTGTTGTCTGTGATGTCAATGCGTGACCCGAAAAAGGAAGGAAAAAGACCACGAAAAAAACAATCTGCC
>NZ_JAFNNH010000062.1:0-930 GCF_026536845.1 Gilliamella sp. B3023 | reverse complement strand
AAACCACAGGCGCAGCCTTAGGATTGACGTAATAAGTCTCACTACGAGCACTGAAAGTACTACGATTAGGAAATCCGTAACGAGTAGATAATGTACCGTCAGTACTGGATAACGTAACCTTATAAGGTGCCTTACAAATCTCTGGCACGGTACTACGTGATACCGTTTGACCGCTTTTATCGACGATAGATAAACTTAAAGAACCAGTAACAGTAACGTCAGCATCACCATCATCATCCCCCCAATAATTATTAGGAGGACCGATAAGAGTACTCAAAGCGACTGAATTAGTATCAGTAGGAACGAACATACGAATATCAGCAAAACTCTGACCCTCAACGGGCAAGGAGATTGGGGTTGTAGATGATGAAGTATTAGTTGAAGGTGTATATTTAGCTCCGTCAGATAGAGTAATCCCAAGCAGACCGTTAGCATCGACAGCACGTGTACGACCACCGTCGAAAGTCAGATAAGGCGGAGTACCCTGTATCTGATTTGCTGTTGTCTGTGATGTCAATGAGTGACCCGAAAAAGGAAGGAAAAAGGCCAAGAAAAAAACAATCTGCCGGGATAATTTGAAAAAACGGAAGGATCGAAAACTGGATCCGAAAAAGGATCGCGAAAAGGATCTGAAAAAGCATCCGGAAAACGATCGGAAAAAGAAACGAAAAGAGGATCGCGGAAGCGATCGCGCGAAAATTCGCAGAATTTCACTTGATTGCGTGGAAAAATAAGTTTTAGTGAAAAAATTAAACTGGGAGCTGGACTTAGACGAATTTAAAAGATAGGTTGGCCAGGTTGCCTGTTGCCTGTTGCCTGTTGAAAATTATAATGCATTTTAGACTACCTTGTCAAGTAATTTTTTGATTAATTTACAATTTTATACGTTTCTGCTAAATTTTAGCCTTTTAGCTAAAACCGTGTAAAAAG
>NZ_JAFNNH010000061.1:0-936 GCF_026536845.1 Gilliamella sp. B3023 | reverse complement strand
CAACTTAAATTTTTCACTAAAACTTATTTTTCCACGCAATCAAGTGAAATTCTGCGAATTTTCGCGCGATCGCTTCCGCGATCCTCTTTTCGATCTTTTTTCCGATCGTTTTTCGGATCCATTTTCAGATCCTTTTCGCGATCCTTTTCCGGATCCAGTTTTCGATCCTTCGATTTTCCCAAATTATCCCGGCAGATTGTTTCTTTCGTGGTCTTTTTCCTTCCTTTTTCTGGTCACGCATTGACATCACAGACAACAGCAAATCAGATACAGGGTAGTGCACCGTATTTGACTTTCGACGGTGGTCGTACACGTGCAGTTGATACTAACGGTCTGCTTGGGATTACGCTATCTGACGGAACTAAATATACACCTTCAACCAATACTTCATCTTCTTCGGCACCAATCGTCTTGACGGTTGCGGGTCAGAGTTTTGCTGATATTCGTATGTTCGTTCCTACTGATACTACTTCAGTCGCTTTGAGTACTCTTATCGGTCCACCTAATAATTATTGGGGGGATGATGATGGAGATTCTGGTGTTAGTGCTACAGGTTCTTTAAGTTTATCTATCGTCGATAAAAGCGGTCAGACGGTATCACGTAATTCCGTGCTAACAATTTGTAACGCACCTTATAGGATTAAGTTATCTAGTACTGACGGTACATTATCTACTCGTTACGGATTTCCTAATCGTAGTACTTTCAGTGCTAGTAATGTGACTTATTACGTCAATCCTAAGGCTACGCCGGTGGTTTGTTTTGCTAGGCCTGACTTAAGGTATGCTAAGCGTGGTGATCATCCTAATTCCCCATCTATTGATTATGCTGGCCCAGCTTCAATGTGGGACCCAGCTAAGGGTTTTCTCACTCAAGAAACAGACCCGTCACTTTACGGTAGAAACTTTCCTACAACTGGTGCTAACAAACTGTACTTT
>NZ_JAFNNH010000060.1:0-968 GCF_026536845.1 Gilliamella sp. B3023 | reverse complement strand
TAAATTTGGAGTGGTAATCGAATTCAATATGTTACCAATTGAGGGGGAAATGATCATTCATGTTTGTAATTTCACTAATATGTAATACATCAACTTTATTAATATGACTATTTATGCTCGAAGAGATTATCTAAATTAACAAGTTTCATTATTACATCTCAATTAACCAAATTAGCTCTAAATTATTTTTAGTTCGAGTACGTACAAAATCTAAGGCTACTATTTTTTCATAATAGTTATTGATTATAATCCAATCCTCATCGTAAAAAGCTAAACTATCTTTATATTTTTCATAAATATAAGATGTTAATTCATTGAGTTCGTGCAGATAGTTGTCATGTTGTTCTTGTGTAATTAAATTTACTTCTAATGCGTACTCAAACTCATTTTTCATGGTACTTTCAATTGTTTCAACGCGTTCTTTTTGGTCTCGCATACCGCACTTCTTAAGTAGTTTTGGTGATATTACCGGCTGAATTATAACCAATTTTTAAAAGTCATCCAAGTGGAAAGGCTCGCCATGTGTACTTTTCCGGTGGCTCTAAAGGATTGGACTTAGTGGGTTGTCAACACGCCAAATGCTCGCTTGTTCACTGCGTGATTGCGACCTTCGCTTTGCTATGTGCAGTTGTTAGCAAGAAAACGATTAATAACATTTCGTATAAATTTGGAGTGGTAATCGAATTCAATATGTTACCAATTGAGGGGGAAATGATCATTCATGTTTGTAATTTCACTAATATGTAAAACATCAACTTTATTAATATGACTATTTATGCTCGAAAAGCCGATTAATATTGTCTGCTGTCATATTCACATCTCGATAAGCCAAATTAACTCTAAATCTTCTTTTGTATAATCCCTGACAAAATCTAATCCTACGATTTTTTCATAGTAGTTATTGATTTTACGCCAATCTTCAGCACGAAAAGTAAAACTATCTTTATATCTTTCATAAATATAAGACG
>NZ_JAFNNH010000006.1:1802-134860 GCF_026536845.1 Gilliamella sp. B3023 | reverse complement strand
TCAAGGGCTGCGTATACTACGCTACACCTTTTTATTCGTCAAGATCTTTTTTCAAAATTTTTGATCTTGTTCACCAACTTCATCATCGCCTGCTTTCGCTGACGCCGTGTCAGTGGATGCGCATTATAGGCACTTCTTTTTTTTTGGCAAGTGAAAAACAGCAATTTATTAATCGTTCGAATAAGCTTTAATCATCTAATACACTAATTCTCTGATATTTATCAAGATTATATTTAGATAATTTTTCCATCAATTTTTTAACTTGTTGGTTACATAATGTGCTTAAGACAATATTCTCTGTTGAGGATTGTGCTGTAACACTTTTTAAATCAAATCGCTCATTAAGTAATGAATAAACTCGAGAAGCGATCGCATTTCCCGAATCAATAAAAGTCGTATTAGGGAAAAGTAGTTTAAGTTCATCTTTAATAAATGGATAATGAGTACAACCAAGCACAATTGTATCAGGAATGACTGGTAGATTGAGCCATGGCTGCATTAGCATCTCAAGTTGCTGCATATCAACAGCAATACCTTGTAATTTATTCTCTGCTATATAAGCTAATTCAGATAAACCAAGTAATTTAACATTACAATCAGGAGCAAACTCTTTAATTAAATTACTTGTATATGCTCTTTGAATTGTAGCTTTCGTCGCTAATAACCCAATACATTTATTTTTAGTAATTATGCTAGCAGGTTTAATTGCAGGTACAACACCGACAATAGGAAAAGAAAACTTTGAGCGTAAACTCGGTAAACAAATAGTACTTGCGGTATTACATGCAATGACGGCTAAATCAATTGAATATGATTCTATAATTGTATCTATTATATGACTTACTCGTTTAATTAAAAATTCAGAGGATTTGTCACCATAAGGAAACATCTCATTATCAAAAGCATAGATATACCGTAAATAGGGTATTTTATTGTAAATTTCATTATAAATAGATAACCCACCGATACCCGAATCAAAAACTAATACTGTTGGAGTTTTTTTTACAATATTCATATGCAGTTAACGAAGGTTAAAAAATTAATCGAGCCATATCCTAAATTGATTAAAATTTTATGCAAGCAATTTTTGTTTAAGGTAGTACTGGCTTTTTACAGAATAAATCATTAAAATAGACGTCTAGATGGTAAAACTGCCAAACATAAGTATTTCATACGATTATATTTAGAGCTTTGCTCTAAGTAAGTTAAAGAAGGTAACACATGTCAGAATTTTTATTTACTTCAGAATCTGTATCAGAAGGTCATCCTGATAAAATAGCCGATCAAATATCTGATGCAGTTTTAGATGCTATCTTAGAGCAAGATCCTAAAGCTCGAGTGGCTTGTGAAACTTACGTAAAGACTGGTATGGCATTAGTTGGCGGAGAAATTACAACTTCTGCTTGGGTAGATATTGAAGAATTAACTAGAAAAACGATTAATGATATTGGTTATACCAGCTCAGAAATGGGGTTTGATGCTAATTCTTGTGCTGTTCTAAATGCTATTGGTAAACAATCACCAGATATTAATCAAGGTGTTGATAGGCAGAATCCATTGGAACAAGGTGCTGGTGACCAAGGTATCATGTTTGGTTATGCTACAAACGAAATGCCTAATTTAATGCCTGCAGCAATTAGTTATGCCCATGACCTTATGCAACGCCAAGCTGAAGTGAGAAAAAATGGCACCCTCCCGTGGTTAAGACCTGATGCAAAAAGCCAAGTTACTTTAATTTATCAAAACGGAAAAATCCAAGGTGTTGATACTGTGGTTTTATCAACCCAGCATTCAGAAGGTATTGAACAAAAAGCTCTACATGAAGCCGTCATGGAAGAAATCATTAAACCAACGTTACCGGCGGAATGGCTAACTTCTAGAACGAAATATTTTATCAATCCTACAGGACGTTTTGTAATTGGTGGACCTATGGGAGATTGTGGTTTAACCGGCCGAAAAATTATTGTTGATACCTATGGCGGTGCAGCACGTCATGGTGGTGGTGCGTTTTCTGGAAAAGATCCTTCAAAAGTAGACCGTTCCGCTGCCTACGCAGCAAGATATGTTGCTAAAAATATTGTTGCAGCGGGACTTGCTGATAAATGCGAGCTACAAGTTTCTTATGCAATTGGTGTTGCTAACCCAACATCGATTTATGTCAATACTTTCGGTACTGAAAAAATTGAGCATAATAAAATTATATCTTTAATTAAAGAATTTTTTGATTTAAGACCTTACGGATTAATTCAAATGCTAGATCTCATCCAACCAATCTATCAAAAAACTGCAACTTACGGCCATTTTGGTCGAGATATATTCCCTTGGGAAAAAACAGATAAAGCAGCCATTCTTAGAGATGCAGCAGGATTATAAACGAATTCCAATTTATCTCCATAATCAAGTATTGGCTTGTTTAAGAACTCACTTAACTCAAGCCAATAATATATTAAATACTAATTATAAAGAACCCAAAGTCAGTTATAAACCTAAAGGTAGTGTTGCTGGATGCGCTTTTTTAACTCGCTGGGAAATTCAACTCAATAGCATAATGCTTAATGAGAATGGAGAAAAATTTATTAATGAAGTTGTTCCTCATGAATTAGCACATCTCATTACCTTTCAAAAATTTGGAAAAGTAAAACCTCATGGACAAGAATGGCAATATATCATGTCTGAAATAATGAAAAAGGAACCTAAAGTTACTCATAATTTTAATATTAAACGTAACGAATATGTCTATATTTGTAATTGCCAAGAACATTATTTATCACCAATACGACATAACAAAATTCGAAAGAATAAAACTAGTTATCAATGCCGTAAATGCGGTACTATACTAAAACTTAAAATATCTATTTAATTTTGAAGTAAAACATGCCTAATTTTGATACACATTTTTACAAAAGTTCCACAATTATTGTGATTTTAAGCTTTTGTTTATATATAGCAGGTAACTTTTTCATTCCATTGTATGGAAAATTGACAGTTAGCTTGGTCGAACATTTACAGTCTCTTTTCTTATTATTTATGTGCTGTTACACATATTTATATGCTAAAAAGGTCAAGAATCATGTAAATCTTTACAAATTTTGGGTTTGGACAATTTTCTGGTGGTTTATGCTTTTTGGCAGAGGAATCAGCTGGGGGCGTGACTTTTTCCCTGAGGTACCTCGTTTCTACTATAAAATAATTGCAGGTATCTTAATTGGAATACCTTTTTTAACAATATTTTTACCGACAATCCGTCAAGAGATAGTTCGCCGTTATAAATTTGAAAAAATTCCTGTCTGGCACATCTTTTTTGCTTTCCTCTTTCTAGGAATTGCTGATATTGCTGAACATCATCGTATTGGTCATCAATTTTTAGTCCTAAGCAACGAAAGAAAAGATCTTATTGAAGAGTTAATGGAAATACCTTGTCTTTTAAGTCTTGCATTAATAACTATTTATATGCAAAAAAATGAACAAGAGAGGTTAAACAAGCCATGTTAAGCTATCGTCATAGCTATCACGCGGGAAATCATGCAGATGTGTTAAAACACATTGTATTGACGTTATGTATTAATGCATTGAAAGAAAAAGAAAAGCCTTTTTTATATTTAGATACACATTCTGGCGCTGGTCGCTATTTACTACAAAGTGAACATGCTGAAAAGACTGGAGAGTTTTTATCAGGAATCAATTTAATTTGGCAACAATCTGATACGCCAGAACTACTTAACACCTATTTATCTGTTCTGAAGCGTTATAATCCTTTCGATAATTTAAAATATTATCTAGGCTCACCTTTAATTGCTAAGCAATTACTAAGAGAGCAAGACAAACTTAATCTTACTGAACTTCACCCAACTGACTATTCCTTATTAAGACAAGAATTTAGTAAAGATAAGCGAGCTAAAGTATTTAAAGAAGATGGATTTGCACAACTCAAATCAAAATTACCCCCTGAATCACGACGTGGTATTATTTTGATAGATCCATCATATGAGATAAAAGATGATTATCAAAAAATCCCAAAAGCATTAATTGAAGCATATAAACGTTTTGCAACCGGGGTTTATTTAATTTGGTATCCGGTTGTCTCTAGAACTCAAACACAAAAGATGATTGAGCAAATTATTAATTCAGGTATTAAAAGAATTTCACAATTCGAATTGGCAGTAAAACCCGATAATAATCAGAAGGGAATGACAGCTTCAGGTATGATTGTGATTAATCCACCTTGGAAGTTAAATGAGCAAATGCAAACAATTATGCCTTGGTTAAAAAACATTCTTGATACAGAGAAAACAGGAAATTATCTTATCAAAGAACTTGTTAGTGAATAATTTAAGCTATTTTTAAGTTAAAAATGCGAGATTTTCTCGCATTTTTTATTAAAACTTCAAAAATCTCTATTAAGGGAAGAAATGGCAAGCAAAGAGATAAATCCATAATATTAAAGTCAAAAGTAATGAAAGAAAAACAGCCGCGGAGCCATAATCCTTTGCTCGACCAGATAATTCATGTCGCTCACTTCCAATTCTATCAACCACACATTCAATGGCACTATTAATGAGTTCAACTATCATCACAAAGCCTATTGAACCAACTAATAAAATTCGCTCATAAATAGAAAAATCAATAAGCATTACAATAACATAAGCAAGAATTAACAAAATTAATTCTTGTCGGAACGCTGCTTCATTTATGATAGCTGATTTAAATCCCTTTAATGAGTACTTCGTCGCATTGATAATACGTTGTAGTCCTGTTGCTTTTTTCACAATAACTTCCCAAATTTAAAATTATCTTACATAGCCATAATTCATCAGACGCTGGAACCTTCTTTCAAGAAGCACAGGCAACTCCAAACTACCTAATTCATCAAGATCAGATAATAATTGCTTTTTAAGTGAGGCTGCAACAGCACTATAATCTCGATGAGCGCCACCTAAAGGTTCAGGGATAACTGCATCAATAAGTTTTAGTTTTATTAATTTATCTGCAGTCATATTCATTGCTTCAGCCGCCACTGGTGCTTTATCTGCGCTCTTCCAAAGAATAGACGCACAACCTTCAGGAGAAATAACAGAATAAGTGCTATATTGGAGCATATTAACTTTATCGGCCACACCTATTGCAAGTGCTCCACCAGAACCACCTTCACCAATAACAGTACAAATTGTTGGTACATTTAAACGAGACATTTCACGTAAATTACGAGCAATCGCTTCAGCTTGTCCCCTTTCCTCTGCGCCAATACCAGGATAAGCACCTGGTGTATCAATAAAGGTAATGATAGGTAATTTAAATCGCTCAGCCATTTGCATTAATCTCAATGCTTTACGATAACCTTCAGGAGCAGGCATACCAAAATTACGATAAATTTTTTGTTTAGTTTCACGACCTTTTTGGTGACCAATAACCATAACAGGTCGGTCATCAATACGAGCTATTCCACCAACAATTGCTTTGTCATCTGCGTAAGCTCTGTCACCGGCCAGCTCATCAAAGTCGGTAAAAATTTCATTAATATAGTCCAATGTATAAGGGCGATTAGGATGTCGGGCTAATTGAGCTACATCCCAAGGTGATAAATTTGAAAATATCTTCTTAGTCAACTCACGACTTTTTTGATTCAACTGTTTAATTTCTTTATCTAAATTGATATCCAATTCAACTTGTTGCGAATCAATATTCTTTAAGGAATTAATTTTTGCTTCTAATTCCGCTATCGGCTTTTCAAATTCCAAAAAATTATTCATAACGCTTATGATTGCCTCTTGTATTAATTGTATTTAGTTAAAATACATTACTAAATTTAGTATACTGACTATTTATTAAAATAAAATTAAGTCAATTTTACTATGTAATAATCATTGAAGTCACCAATATTTATTATTAATGAACATCAACATTCCAAATGGCACAGCTAGCTTTTAATAGGTTAACTGCAACCATTAAATAAAAAATCTGTTTTTTAATTAATCAAATTCAAAGTCCACTCGCTCATTTCCTAATAAAGTTTTCAACTCTATTATTAGCGCATCTTCAGGCACAATCCGCCAAGTTGTACCAAATTGAAGACGTACCACAGAATCTTCTCTATGATAATAGAGATTAATCGGGACGCTACCATGTCGATAAGGTTCTATAATTTGTTGTAATCGCTGTAAAATTGGACGGTTAACTTCAGCGTCAGATAAGGTTAAAGATAATCCTTTAACATACTTAGCCCTAGCATCTTTTAAGTCGACAATATCGCGAACCGACATCTTAAATCCGCCATTAAAATCATCATGACTAACTTGACCTGAAACGATTAAAATTTTATCTTTTACTAACAAATGACCAAACTTTTCCAATGCGTCAGAAAAAAGCAAGCCATCAATTCGTCCAGATCTATCGTCTAAAGTGAATAATCCAATCTTATTACCTTTTTTAGTTATTCGAACTCTAGCATCAACAACAATACCGGCAAATGTTGCCATTTTCCCCCATCCAGTTGGAGCCGCTTCACTTATTCTAACTCCACCAGAATATCGATTAAGTTCTTTTAAATATTGCGTAACTGGATGGCCGGTTAAATATAAACCTAAGGCTTCTCGTTCACCTTCAAGTAATACTTGTTCGGGTAATTCAGGAACAGCAGCATAAGCATTTTCAACTTGTTCTGGCTCCTCAGCTAATACACCAAACATATCTTCTTGCCCAATGGTTTGAGCTCTAGCATACTGATCTGCTGCTTGCATGGCGTCATTGATACTATGCAAAATAGCCGCTCTATGAGGACCTAATTTATCAAAAGCCCCAGCCATAGTTAATTTCTCTAACACGCGCCGATTGATTTTCTTCATATCTGTTCGAGCACAAAGCTCAAAGATATTTTTAAAATAACCACCACTATTACGTGCTTCGACAATAGCCTCAATTGGGCCCTCACCAACGCCTTTTATTGCACCAATACCATATACAATTTCGCCTTTATCATTTACATGGAAATGATAAAGACCACTGTTAATATCAGGAGGATTTACTTGCAGCCCCATTCTTAAACACTCATCAACAAGACCCACAATTTTATCTGTATTATCCATATCAGCAGTCATTACGGCTGCCATAAATTCGGCTGGGTAATGCGTTTTCAACCATAATGTTTGATATGAAACGAGTGCATAAGCAGCTGAGTGAGATTTATTAAAACCATATCCTGCAAACTTCTCAACCAAATCAAAGATATGCATGGAAAGTTCACCATCAACACCTTGTTTCTCAGCGCCTTCTTTGAAGACCGAACGCTGTTTGGCCATCTCTTCTGGTTTTTTCTTACCCATTGCTCTTCGAAGCAAATCGGCGCCACCAAGTGTATAACCAGATAGCGTCTGAGCAATCTGCATAACTTGTTCTTGATATAGGATGATACCATAGGTCGGTTCTAAAATTGGTTTAAGTGATTCATGCTGATGATTTATATCAGGATATGATACCTCCTCCCGACCATGTTTACGGTCAATAAAATTATCTACCATGCCTGATTGCAACGGACCCGGTCGAAATAGCGCAACTAAAGCGATCATATCTTCAAAACAGTCAGGTTTTAAACGTCTGATCAAGTCTTTCATTCCGCGCGATTCCAGTTGGAATACAGCTGTTGTCTCAGCTTTTAATAATAATTGGAACGATTCTTCATCATCAAGTGGTATGCGAGTAATATCAACTGGTGGTTTTCCATCTTTTAATCGGCGCTCATTAATCATTTTAATAGCCCAATCAATAATGGTTAAGGTCCGTAACCCTAAAAAGTCAAATTTGACAAGCCCTGCGTATTCAACGTCATTTTTATCAAATTGTGTTACTGGGTGATGACCTTCGGGATCGCAATAAATAGGAGAAAAATCGGTAATCTTAGTCGGAGATATTACTACACCACCGGCATGTTTACCTGCATTTCGAGTTACCCCTTCTAATTGTCTGGCGATATCAATGAGAGACTTAACTTCTTCGTTGTTATCATAAAGCTCTTGAAGTTGAGGCTCAACTTCAAATGCTTTAGCTAATGTCATACCCGGATCAAGTGGAATTAATTTTGAAATACGATCAACAAATCCATAAGGATGACCAAGAACTCGTCCTACATCGCGAATAACTGCTTTAGCAGCCATTGTACCAAATGTAATAATTTGAGATACTGCATCGCGACCATACATATCAGCAACGTGATCAATAACCATATCACGCTTTTCCATACAAAAATCAACATCGAAATCCGGCATTGAAACCCGTTCTGGATTTAGAAAACGTTCAAAAAGTAGGTCAAATGCTAATGGATCTAAATCAGTTATCTTTAGAGCATAAGCAACTAAAGAACCGGCTCCTGAACCACGTCCTGGGCCAACAGGAATATCATTATCTTTTGACCATTGAATAAACTCCATGACGATCAAAAAGTACCCAGGAAAGCCCATTTGGTTTATTACGTTCAATTCAGTTTCTAACCGCTCATCATACTCAGGACGTCGCTGTTTTCGAACTTCTGGATCAGGAAAAAGAAACTCAAGCCGCTCTTCTAAACCTTCACGTGATTTATGCACCAAAAAATCTTCGGTTGACATATCACCCGTAGGAAACTGTGGTAAAAAATATTCGCCGAGTCGAATAGTCACATTACATCGTTTAGCTATTTCAACACTATTTTCCAACGCCTCTGGAATATCGGAAAACAATTTGCACATTTCTTGTTCCGATCGTAAGTATTGCTCGGATGAATAGTTTTTCGGTCTACTTGGATCTTCAAGTGTATTACCATCGTGGATAGCTACTCGAATTTCATGCGCTTCAAAATCAGAAGATGATAAGAAGCGTACATCATTAGTCGCCACAACCGGTAAGGAATATTGTTCAGCGAGTTTAATTGCGCTATGAATAAATAACTCTTCATTGGCGCGATTTGTACGGACTAATTCAAAATAGAAATGTTGATTAAAATTTTCTAAATAGTAAGTGATCGCCTCATCAATAATAGCTTGATTATCGCGAATAACACCAATACCAATATCACTTTCACGACCAGCTAATATGATTAAACCATCTCGATGGATAGTTAGCCATTCTTGATCAACAACAGGCATATCACCAATATAGCCTCGTTGATAAGCTTTTGAAATTAATAAGGTAAGATTTTGATAGCCTGTATTATTAGCGGCTAATATTGTTAATCGATAAATATCATCACTTAGTTGTGAACTTTTAATTGCTAAGTCAGCACCAATAATGGGTTTAATGCCTTTTCCCATGGCTGATCCATAGAACTTAACTAGTCCACAGAGATTGGTAAAATCAGTAATTGCAAAAGCAGGCATTTGCAATTTACTTACTTCATTGACTAAAGCACCTACTTTAGCGATACCATCAACCATTGAAAAATCGCTATGCAAATGAAGATGAATAAACTTAGGTTCGGTCATATTTACCAAAAGTAATTACACAAAAAATTAGCCACAATTATAGCACAAACCAGACGAATATTCTTATTGCTTTATTTATCAAAAAATCGACTAATAAAACAATAAATAAAACTTCCGTTATAAAGAACGGAAGTTAATCAAATTAGTCTTAAAAATTATAAAAAGTTATTTGCGCCGTAAACCTTCAGCATTAGCTGCTTTTATCGCAGCAAATACTGTTTCTGGAGAAATTTCTGCAGGAGAATTATGAATTGATTCACCTTCAGCACAAGCTAAAATTGCCACTTGCATCAAATCATCATCGCTAACATTAGCTAATCCAATTTCTGCTAGCGTAGTTGGCAATCCAACTGACTCACAAAAATGATAAACAGTCTCGATCATTTCAGGATCGCTATCGATTAGCATTAACATAGCAAGCGTACCAAATGCTACTTTTTCACCATGCCAATAATTATGCGTTGCTTCTAATGCTGTAAATCCATTATGAATGGCATGGGCAGCTGAAAGCCCACCGCTTTCAAACCCCAATCCGGAAAGAAGTGTATTAGCTTCAATTACATGTTCTAGGGCTGGGGTTACGACTTTTTGTTCACAAGAATTTTTAGCCTGAACACCATAGTTAAGTAATATTTCAAAACAAAATTTTGCTAACGCAAATGCAGTCATTGGACCTGGTCGTCCAGTCATATTCCCAGCTTTTGATTGCCTACAATCTTCGGCCTCAAACCATGTTGCTAAAGCATCTCCCATACCGGCAACTAAAAATCTTACAGGAGCATTAGCGATAACTTTTGAATCAACTAATACTACATCAGGATTTCTAGGTAACACAAAATATCTTTTAAATTCACCAGTTGGCGTATAAATTACTGATAAAGCACTACAAGGCGCATCTGTAGAGGCAAGCGTAGGGACCACAACACAAGGGTAGTTAATAGTTGCTGCAACCGCTTTCGCTGTATCAATAACCTTCCCCCCACCTATACCCACAATCACATCAATATTTTGAGATTTAGCTAACTCAATTATCCTTGCAATCTCTTCATCGCTACATTCTCGATTAAAAATATCGACGATACTTTCAATATTACCTGATAGTGATTTTTCGATAGTTTTAGATAAGTTTTTATGTGCAGATGGACTTTCAAGTAATAATGCTTTTTTTCCAAGCCTTGCTAACTCTTGGCCTAGGCTATTTTCAATTGCATTAAAACCTTGAATGTAACGATTTGGAAAAAGTGCAGTAGTAATCATAATAACAGCTCCTAAAAAATAAAAAATCCTGCATAGATAAATCTTATTATTTTAAGAAATATTTCTATCTATATTATTAGATTAAAACATACGCTTTTATTATTAATATACTACTAAATATTTTAAAAAATGAGGTGTATGCCACATTTTTTATTGTGAAATGTATTATTGAAAAATGAAAAAAGGAAATAGTTACTTCCCATCACCAAATCGTGATGGGAAAAATGGAGATTAAATCTTCTTGAATAAGACTGAACCGTTAGTACCACCAAAGCCAAATGAATTACAAAGAGCATATTCTAAGTTTTTCACTTGACGAGCTGTGTGTGGAACATAATCAAGATCACATCCCTCATCAGGATTATCTAAATTAATTGTTGGAGGAACAGCCTGATCACGTAATGCAAGTACAGTAAAAATAGACTCAACCGCACCAGCTGCACCTAATAAGTGCCCAATCATTGATTTAGTTGAACTTACCATTACTTTGTTGGCATTTTCTTTAAAAATGCTTTTAACTGCTTGAGTCTCAGCTTTGTCGCCAGCAGGAGTTGATGTACCATGAGCATTAATATAACCAATATGTTCAGGTGTTATTCCTGCATCACGAATCGCACATTTCATAGCTAATGCCGCTCCGCTTCCATCCGCTGGAGGTGAAGTCATATGATAAGCATCACCACTCATACCAAAACCAACTACTTCAGCATAAATCTTAGCACCACGCTTTTTAGCATGTTCATATTCTTCTAGGAACATGATACCTGCACCGTCACCAAGCACAAAACCATCACGATCTTTATCCCATGGTCGACTTGCAGCTTTTGGGTTGTCGTTATTCGTTGACAAGGCACGCGCAGCCCCAAAACCACCGATACCAAGAGGAGTACTCGCTTTTTCACCACCACCGGCTAACATCGCATCGGCATCACCATATGCAATCATACGCGCTGCATGACCAATATTATGTACGCCAGAAGAACAAGCGGTAGCAATAGTAATACTTGGACCTTTTAATCCGTAAATAATTGATAAGTGACCAGCGATCATATTTACTATAGTTGATGGTACAAAGAAAGGACTAATTTTACGTGGTCCACCATTAACTAATGCACTATGATTTTCTTCAATTAATCCTAGTCCACCAATACCTGAACCGATAGCACAACCGATTCGCTCTGCATTTTCTTCCGTAATTTCAATACCCGCATCTTGCATTGCTTGCATACCTGCTGCAATACCGTATTGGATGAAATAATCCATTTTACGAGCATCTTTACGTGAAATATTATAATCTTCGCCATCAAAGTTTTTAACCATCGCTGCGAAGCGCGTTGCAAAAGGGGCTGTATCAAAGTGTTCTATAAGTTCTACACCACTTTGACCTGCTAATAAAGCTTGCCAAGTAGAATCAACTGTATTACCTACTGGAGATATCATGCCCATTCCAGTAACAACAACTCT
Source organism: Gilliamella sp. B3023 (assembly GCF_026536845.1). NCBI lineage: Bacteria > Pseudomonadati > Pseudomonadota > Gammaproteobacteria > Orbales > Orbaceae > Gilliamella > Gilliamella sp. B3023. The sequence goes on along the minus strand of NZ_JAFNNH010000006.1, from coordinate 122,693 downwards.
GCGTTTAGACACATTGTCCTCCAGAAAAGGATTGAAATGAAATTTGAATCATTGAAAATTTTTTTATGAGTTTTCAAAATTAAATTGGAATCCACTCTATAAAAATAGAGATATAAATACAAACTAGGCGATCATTTGACCGCCTATTATGAAAACTCTGCTAACCTTATTGATTTGCAGTAATATAATCAATTGCTGATTGTACAGTTGTAATTTTTTCAGCTTCTTCATCAGGAATTTCAGTATCAAATTCTTCTTCTAAAGCCATAACTAATTCAACTGTATCAAGAGAGTCAGCGCCAAGATCTTCAACGAAAGAAGATTCATTTTTAACTTCATCCTCTTTAACACCAAGTTGCTCAACAATAATTTTCTTAACTCGCTCTTCAATAGTGCTCATACTCTTTTTTTTCCTATAAATATCGCCGAAAGTGGCGGTGAATGTAAGTTTATAAAATGTTGAAAAAGATGCCAATCATTTTTCAACCCAATTGCTTATTTTTTGTTCAAAACGTGAAATTATTGACTCATTTTACACTATTCTGATCAATTACACCATATACATGCCGCCATTGACATGTAAAGTTTCACCCGTAATATAAGATGCCTCATCAGAAGCAAGAAACGCGACTGCATTAGCAATTTCAGCGGGTTCACCCAAACGCCCTGCTGGCACTTGTGCTAATGTTAACGCCTTTTGTTCATCAGTCAATGCTTCTGTCATATCAGTTGCAATGAACCCTGGTGCTACCACATTAACCGTAATACCTCGAGATGCAACTTCACGAGCTAATGATTTACTAAACCCAATCAATCCAGCTTTTGCAGCCGCATAGTTCGCTTGGCCTGCATTACCCATAGTACCAACAACAGATCCTATAGTAATAATTCTACCATAACGTTTTTTCATCATAGTACGCATTAATGCTTTTGATAAGCGGAATACAGACGTTAAATTAGTATCTAAAATATCTTGCCACTCATCTTCTTTCATTCTCATTAATAAATTATCACGAGTGATACCTGCATTATTAACGAGAATATCAATATCACCAAATTCCGTTTTAATTGTATTAATAACTGATTCAATAGATCCTTCATCGGTCACATTTAGTGCTAAACCTTTACCTTTAGTGCCTAAATATTCACTTATGGCTTGAGCACCTTTTTCGGTTGTTGCAGTTCCAATAACGGTTGCGCCACAAGCAACTAATTTTTCTGCAATTGCCTTCCCGATCCCACGGCTTGCGCCAGTAACTAAAGCAATCTTTCCTGATAGGTTCATAACTACCCCTTTTACCTTCTATTTAGTATTTTCTATCGCAACATCTAATGATGCTTTATCATTAACAGCATAAGCCGATAATGAATCAACGATTCGTTTAGTTAAACCAGTTAAAACTTTGCCTGGTCCGATTTCAACTAACATTGTTACACCTTGTTTTGCCATATCCTCTACTGTTTCAGTCCAACGAACAGGGCTATATAGCTGAGCGATTAATGCTGTTTTGATTTTGTCTGCTGATGTTTCAACTTTAACATCAACATTATTAATTACTGCAAATTTAGGGGCATTGAATGTGATATTATTTAATGCTACCGCTAATTTATCAGCGGCTGGTTTCATCAAAGCACAATGTGAAGGCACGCTAACTGCCAGTGGTAATGCTCGTTTAGCACCAGCCTCTTTACACAGAGCACCTGCTCGTTCAACCGCTTCTTTATTACCCGCAATAACAACTTGACCTGGTGAATTAAAATTAACTGGTGCAACGACTTGGCCTTGAGCCGCTTCGTCACAAGCTTTACGGATCGAATCGTTATCTAAACCAATGATAGCAAACATTGCCCCTGTACCACTTGGTACAGCTTCTTGCATTAGTTTTCCACGTAGCTCAACTAATTTAATTGCATCTTTAAAATCAATTACGCCAGCACATACCAATGCTGAGTATTCGCCTAAACTATGGCCTGCCATAAATTCTGGTTGAGCGCCATTAATACTTTGCCAAACACGGTAAATAGCAACAGATGAAGCAAGTAATGCTGGTTGAGTTTGCCAAGTTTTATTTAATTCATCAGCAGGACCATCTTGCACTAAAGCCCATAAATCATAACCTAACACTTGTGAAGCTTCATCAAAAGTTGACTTCACAATTGGATAGTTTTCAGCAAGATCTTTTAACATACCTACAGCTTGTGAGCCTTGTCCTGGAAATACCATTGCAAATTTGGTCATTTTGAAATCCTTGATTACTTAAAATAAGTTATAAATTAAAATTTAACGAGTGCAGAGCCCCAAACGAAACCACCGCCGAAAGCTTCTAACAATATTAACTGCCCTCGTTTAATACGGCCATCTCGCACACCTGCATCTAAAGCGCAAGGTACCGATGCAGCAGAAGTATTACCTTGTTTATCAAGCGTCACAATAACCTTACTCATATCCATATCAAGACGTTTAGCCGTAGCTGAAATAATTCGTAAATTAGCTTGATGAGGAACTAACCAATCTAAATCTGATTTATTAAATGCATTCTCGGATAATAGCTCATCGACTAAATTTGAAAGTTCTTTGACTGCAATTTTAAATACTTCATTGCCATGCATTGTCATATAAACTGGATCATTAAGTGAACGACGATCGACATATGGATATTTTAACAATTCACCATAACGACCATCAGCATGAAGATGAGAAGCAATAATTCCTGGTTCTTGTGAAGCACCCACTACAACAGCTCCTGCACCATCACCAAAAATAATAATTGTCCCGCGATCACTTGGATCAACACCACGAGTTAACATATCTGAGCCAACCACTAAGGCATATTTAATTGCACCACTCTTCACATATTTATCCGCAATATCAAGCGCATAAATAAATCCTGAACAAGCAGCTGATACATCAAATGCAATTACATCACCCAGATCCAATTTGGCCTGTAATTCAGTAGCTGAACTTGGAAAAGCATTAACCGATGTTGCTGTTGCAACAATAATCAAACCAATCTCTTGTTTATCGATTTTCGCCATTTCAATCGCATTAATCGCCGCTTCATAAGCCATACTAGTAACGGTTTCATCGGGTGCAGCAATGCGTCTTTCTTTAATACCAGTACGGGTAGTTATCCATTCATCACTAGTATCGACCATCTTTTCAAGATCGGCATTGGTTCTTATTTGTTTTGGAAGATAGCTTCCTGTTCCTAATATCTTTGTATACATCTAATTATTCGCTCTTAGGTAGTGCAGAAGAAAGACTATTGGCAATCTTCTCAGGTATATTCGTTTCGATAGCTAAAATAGCTTGCTCAATTGCTGCAAAAAATGATTTTTGATTGGCACTACCGTGACTTTTAATCACAATACTTTGAAGTCCAAGTAAACAGGCACCATTATATCGTCCAGGATCTAAATAACCAAAATTTTTTACTATTTTTCGTTGAAGCCATTTACTCAAAAATTTCATAATTAATGAGTTTTGCCCTAATAGCATTTTAAATGATGACATGAAAATTTTGATTAATCCTTCTACTGTTTTGAGCGTCACATTACCAACAAAACCATCACAAACAAGCACATCAGTTTTACCGGTCAACAGCTCATTGCCTTCTAAATAACCGATATAATTAATTTGATCATTGGCTTTCAAAATAGACGCCGCGGCACGAATTTTATCTAGCCCCTTAATATCTTCTTCACCAATATTAAGCAGAGCAACGCGCGGATTTTTAATATGAAGGACTGATTTTGCTAGTATTTCGCCCATTATGGCAAACTGCACTAGCATATCACTATCGCATTCTGCATTAGCACCTAAATCAAGCACAACAGTATTTTGGTTATTTAACGCAGGAATGGTGGCAACTAATGCCGGGCGATCGATACCAGTTAAAGAATGCAACAACAGCTTAGATAGCCCCATCAACGCACCAGTATTACCGGAACTGACGCAAGCCTGAGCCTTACTACTTTTCACTAACTCTAATGCAATCCTCATTGAGGAACCTTGGCTATGCCTAATTGCATATGATGGTTTCATATCGTTAGCGATGATCGCAGTAGATTCAGTTAACATCAAACGACCATTTTCTTGATATTGAGTAACCAGCTTTGCATTTTCTTTAGACAAAAAAAAGCCAACTTCCTTTAAATCACCGACAAGAAAGATAGAAAGGTTTGGATAATGGTGTAATGCTTGAATTGCAGCAGGAACAACAATACGAGGACCGAAGTCCCCGCTCATAGCATCTAACGCAATGGTTAGATTATCCAAAATGTCACCTGAAGATTTCTAGTTACTAAATAATTATTTAGAAATCACTTTACGACCGCGATAATAACCATCAGCGGTTACGTGATGACGTAAATGTGTTTTACCTGATTCATCAACTGAGATATTAGCAACAGTTAATGCATCATGAGAACGACGCATACCACGTTTTGCACGAGTTTTACGATTCTGTTGAACAGCCATGGATTTACCCCTTATTCTTTAAACTAACTAAAATTGCAAATGGATTTGGTTTTTCATTCTCCGCTGGAATTTCACCAAATACCATATCTGCCTCTGACACTTCGCAGTGTTTACTATCATGCACCGGCGCAATTGGTAATGAGAGAATAATTTCGTCCTCAATTAACGCTAATATATCTACTTCACCAAACTCGTTAACTAAAACGGGTTCATAATGTTCCGGTAATGCCTCTGCTTGAGCATCGCTCTTAACAGGGCTGAATTTATTCATCACATGGACTTCAGTGATAAAAGGTTTAAAACAACGCTGACAAATCAACTCAAGCGTTATTTTTGCATCAATGGTGATAACGCAAAGTCTTTGTTCATCATAATCAAAAGATAGATGACATTCGATATCACTTTTTGGACTTTCAATCCTCGTTGCACTTTTTGCTGGATAATATCCAACATAATCAAGTCTTTTTTGTGCTGCTTTGATTGGGTCAATTGTTAATGGTAATTTATTTTGCATAAGATATGCATGTCTACCTTAAAAATTATTAAGTGCAGCTAAAAACCACACAAAGCCATAAGGCGCGCATATTACCTTTAAATCACTGTTTCGTCAATGGGTAAGCACAAGATAATTTGTTTTCATTATTAATTATTCCTTTAATATTTATCATTTTTATTTCCTGACATTAGTATTAGAAAAAAAAGTTGAGGAGCGGGGTTTTTTAATATCCAAAATCGTTATTTATTTGATCATTGAAATTCTATTCACTTAATAGAAATCGCTTTCCCAATTTCAAATTTAAAGCAAATTAATTATGATAACCGCCCAAAACTGTCTTTTACTATGGCTTGAAAATCATCGAAATTTCGACTATTTAGTAACCGCTTAGTTGATCTTTCTTTAACAAAATTAACCACTAAATTATAGATTCGCATCGCATCTTCATATTCATCTTTACTGATTGCTAATAAGAAAATAACATGCGCAATCTCATTTTTATTCCATTCAATACCTTGAGGAGCCAAAATAGTTGTTACCACTGTCTTTTTAGCCAACAACCCTACTGAATGGGGAATAGCAATATTTTCACCAATTAAGGTTGATACAATATTCTCTCGCTCCACCACCGATGAATGAAAATCTGATCCAACATATCCTGATTTCTCAAGGCGCTGACAAATTATCTGAAACAGTTCATTTTGTGTCATTGGCTTATCAATAATTAGGAAAAACTTTTCATTAAAAAAGCGCTCAATAATATATGGCATTGTACGATCTACCATAGACAATCGCCCTAATTGTTCAAGTTGATAAGGTGTTGGAAATGGCGCTATTTTTACTATTTGCTTATCTTTTTCGGTCAAGCGAACGGTAGAGACAACAAAATCTTCCTCAATATGAGATAACTGCTCGTATTCTCGATAAGAAAGCGTTCGTTTAATTAAAATATGAGGGAAATCTCGTTTAATCTTTGATTCAATCATACGCAAGGTGGCATTACCTAATTCACTAACGAGTAAAATTTGCACTAATCTTTCATATCCAGCACTATAGTTACGCTCTAATGCGACGCCTATATGAATTGCTAAATAACTAATTTCATCTTCAGTCATTTTAACATCAGTAAATTTATGAATATTCGCTAATGCTGATAAAGTAATATCATAGGCAAAAGGGTAATATTGCTTAATTTCATGTAGTAATGGATTGGAAGTATGAATTTTATACTTGATCCGAGATAGCATCGATGAAATATGGATTAACATATCTTGGCGAAGTTTCATGTCATCTTTCAAATTATAGTGATAAGAATCATTGATATAAGACAAGATATGTTCAAATAACTCTAGGCTTTTAGCTTGATTAGGTGATTGCATAATAGTGCGCGACATAATCTGCACACATAAATAATTAAATTCAGCATCTGAAAGTGCACTGCCTAAAAAATAAGAAAATCCTTCAGAGACCTCTCGTGCAGCTCCAATTACTGTAGAATCAATATGATCCACTTGATAGTCCAATAATTCATGACCTTGCGTAATTCTAGTTATCGAGACTGCACAACAATAGAGCAAATACCCTTGCCCTTCCGAAGTTAATTTCAATTCAAAACGTTCAAACTGGTCTTGTAATAGGCTTTCAAGATACTCTAAATCAATATCAGGCAATATTGCCTGTATTAAACGATTAACATTGATAGTATCGCCCGTTATATGGTGTTGCCATAAAATATCAGTTAAACAAGCTCGGATAGCTGATTCCTCTCCGACTAATCGCATACCAGAATAAGGACGATTATCGAGCGATAAATGGTATTTGTCTAAATACTGCTTAACTTCAATAACATCATTTTGCAATGTATTACGGCTTAAAAACCATTCACCAGCAATATCATCCAATTTTACAGATTTAGATTGTGTTAAAAATGCAATAAGTAAGGCGGAAACGCGTTCTTTATTAGTGCGAGGAACCCGTTCAATTTGCTGAACGATGGGTATTGTTGCATAAAGGTTAGAATCAACTATTACAAGGCGATAACCAATATTTTTAATATAATCAACCTGCGCACCATAAGTTTGTAACACATCATTTAAAGCAGAAATATCCGAACGAATAGTTCTTATCGATACTGAAAAACGATTTGCTAGCTCTTTTTGAGGTAGCAATTCATTTTTTATCGTATCAAAAATATAAGCTAATCGTTGATAAGGGAATAGCAATTTAGATGCCATTACTCATCCTGCTAATTTTTGCGTAATAGCTAAAAGTTGTTTAACATCTTCAGTTCTTGTCGCACCAGTTTCTTTATCAATAATTGACGTATAAATATGTGGAATCACTTTTTTTACACCTGCATCTAAAGCAATTTTCAAAATGGCTTCATAATTGTCTAAATCTATTCCCCCTGTAGGTTCTAAATAAAAATCAAATTCAGCACAGCATTTAGCTACATATTCATATTCATCTACATGTTTTAAACCACCCATAGGAAAATATTTTATAGAGCTCCCTCCCATATCTTTTAATAACGCAATAGCGGTTTCAACAGGTACGATTGCAGCGGGTGATTTCGAACTTAATGGTCCGGTTGCGATATTAACTAAGCCCACTTTACCTGTTGGTGATACAAGTCCATTGATTACAGTTTCTTTTTGCCCTAACAAAGCGCGACTTGTTCCTACTCCAGTAAAAACTTGATTGACATGTTGAGGCTGAAGAACGGCTGATATTTCAGACACCATGTTAGATTGGTTTGGATCACCCGCGCCAAGACCAACTGAAATTGCATTATCAATGGCTAAAGCATATTTTTTCATATCAGTAATTGCTTGCTCATTATCTGGATAGTTTTTTGATAAGACGCCAACAACAACATAAGTTTGAGCAGCTTCATAAATAGCACGCGCATTATCAATTGAATTGGCTAGTACATTCAAACAAACACGGTCATTAAAATAATTTGGTGTTAATTGCATTATTTTACTCCTTGGATAATTTTTTTAATTTTGTTATAGATAATATCAAGCTGTTCGGCAGTGACACTGCGAACATCTGCATCTACTTTGCCTTCATTGGCCTTATATTCCCTAAAATAGACTGCAACTTCACCTTGCTTCATCAGCTCAATCATTTCAATTGCGGTTTTACCAATAACTTTTGAATCAAATGATATTTCTGCTCGAGCAATATCGCGCCCTGCCCCATCCCAAACAACTTTTGCTGATATGCCATCAATTGAATTTAATTTTTCAATAAATGGTGTCATTTTAGAAACCATTTCTTGTCCAGTTTCTTGTTTTGGATCATTAATATATAATTCAATAGCCTTTGTTAAACCTAAAATACCTTCTTTCCCCACTTTCATTGGTCTTCCAATACCTTGGGACTGAAGTTTAAGCCACTCAATTGCTTGATGACGACCAATGACTAATCCACTAGTCGGCCCTTCAATAGCTTTTGCACCACTATAGATAACTAAATCCGCACCTTGTTGATAATAGGCTTGTAAATCCTCTTCTGCAGCGGCATCAACAATTAAAGGAATATTATATTTTTTGGCAATCGTGGCGGTTTGAGCTACGGATAACATACTTTTTTGCACGCAATGGTGTGATTTAACATATAAAATAGCTGCAGTATCAGGATTAATTAGTGATTCAATATGCTCTGGTTTACACTCATTCGCATACCCCGCCTCAACGACAAGCCCACCACCCAAAGACACCATCGTACCGATAGGAGCACCAAAATTAACGTTATGTCCTTTGGGAACGATAATTTCACGAGGTACATATTTATCAGAACTATGGAGATTAAATAGCAAATCACGATCATCTTTAACAATTAAACCCGCGACAGCTTGCGCAATTCCAGCAGAAGCACATGACACAACTACAGCATTTTCTACATTAAGTAATTTAGCAATGTATTGGCCTGTTTTATCAACAAGATCTTTTATTTCAAAATATTCATTTAAGCCATGAGATACGGTATCTACCACTTCTGCTCTAGGGGTTGATACACCTAAAATAGTCATTCGCCCGGAAGCATTAATCACTTTTTTCAAATGGTATTTACTGTATATTTCTTTTTCAGTTTGAGATTCTGAGCTCATTTTTACTACCTTCTTGTATTATTTCAATAATATTATTAACGATAGAAGCCAAAGGAACAAACTGCTCATGACATTCACGCACATCACCTTCTGAATCAGTAAACAAAACAGTCTGCTTTCTTACATCAAAAATAGTCAAATCAGCATCATAGCCAATTGCTATTTCTCCTTTGTTTTTTAAATGTAATATTTGTGCCGCATTTTTCGTCACACTATCTATAATTCTAGTTTTGCTATAACCTAAACAAATAAATTTACTCATGACATTAGCCAAGCTAAATACTGGGCCTTGTAAGCGATTTTTAGAATAAATATCAGAACTGATAGTGTTAGGATAAACATCTAAACATTTAGCGCGCTCGGCAACAGCAAAACTAAAACTTTCACCGCCATGACCAATATCTAAAATGACGCCACGCTCAATAGCGCGTTTAATTGAATCTCGCAGATTATTTTGTTTATCGAATATTTGATTTGGTTTACCATTAAAACAGTGAGTAATAATGTCGCCTTTAGTTAATAAATCTGCAATTTCATCAAGTTCAGGAGGATTATTACCAACATGAATCATCAGTGGTAAACCAGTCTTTTTCTGCATCTCTTTCGCTTTGATTAATGGTAAAATACCATTGTCACCAACAACGCTACGGCTCATCCTAACTTTTATTCCAATAATAAAATGAGGATATTTAGCGAGTGATTTGTCAAATAACGCAACATCAACATCTTGCATATCAGCAAGCTCATTTTGCCTTATTAAGCCAATTTTTGAGATATTTAAAAAAGAATAAACATGAGTCTTAGCTTGCATAGCTAAATCATAAAACTCATCAATATCTAGGGCACCAACACTGCCGGCGTCAACAACTGTCGTCACCCCAGCCTTAACACCAATTAGATCGGGTTCATCATGATATATAGGTGAGCGCGCAAAGCAGTGAGTGTGAGAATCGATCCAACCAGCACTGATATAGTGTTGACTTTTTAGATCCAACACCTGTTCAGATGGGGCTGTTATATCCTTGCCAATTTCAACAATTTTGCCATGGTTAATAGCGATATCAGTTACTGAATCATTAATAAGTTTGGCATTTTTTATAATTAAGTCATACATAATTTAATCCAACCCCTCCACCATGTTATAAATAGAGGGGAACATGACGTTATATAATTGGGAAGATACCACCAAAGATCATGGCACCCAAGATTGCACCACCAGTAATAGGTTTTTTCCACACATAAAATAGTAGTGCACCAAGCAGTGAACCTATACCGATTGGAATAGAAGCAACCATAGCTGATAAAATAATCATTGGACCAAGAAATCTACCTGAAGCATTCCCCGCGCCCATCATGACATCAGCCCCAAAGGTTGAGCCACCGCCACTGTTAACGGTAAATTTACGTATCAGGATGATAATTAAGCCTATTGCTAAACCGAGAATTAAACCTGTTACTAATGCCACAAAAAAATTCTCAATTGGCAATGTATAGCCACCAGCTAATAACAGCGCAGGTACCCCTAAACCAATACCGGTTTGTAGTGCACCGCCGATATCAAGGATACCAACTAGCGATCCTTCAATAACACGTGCAAATAAAAAGCTCGCCCCAAAAGCTGCTACAGCGCCATAGTCGCCCGTTGTCATTCCTGATTTAAGCATTGCAACAAAGGCAATTTCATTAAAAGCGCCAATACCATATACATAGAAAGTATGCGTCCCAGCAAAAATACCAGCAGAAAGTAATCCACAAAGAATAGGGAAAGACCAATCTGCATACCAAAAACTTTTATTAATGGTTGTTTGAGTATTCATAATGTGTTGTTCCCTATATTATTTAAACCAATAAGACAAACCATCTCGAAATGAATTTATCATCTTCATATCAAAACCACGGAAATATCCGCTCATGACAAATAAGATGATTACTGCAACAAGCATGATTTTCATTACCCGATTCCAACCACTGTCATCTACACCTTTGCCAATCAAGATTCCCAGAACTAATCCTGGCACTGCATTACCCATAATTAATTGGGCAAGGCCACCAAACAATGTCCCCCAAAAACCACTTCTTCGACCAGCATCTAAGGCAGCTAACCAGAAAATAACTGGCATCACTGTAGCCACAAGCAAATTCGCAGCTGGAACTAGGACTTTTGTTGCCGTAATTTTTAATGAATCAGGAATAACTGATGTCGTTGTATTTAAAAATAACACAACAATCACACCGATAAATGCGCAAGCAAACGCCATTTTCTTAGGATCATGTAGCGTTTGAGCTAAATTTCGGTTTTTTATCATCAATAATGCAGCACCCCAGTTTGGGATAATACGATGATCAACATCTTGCGTGAATGAACCCGCAGCAACTGATGAAGCCCATGCATTAAAAAAGAATCCTAAACCAAATGAAAAGTGAGCAGCTGGATCACCCTCACATGAATTGAGCTCACCTAGGGTACGAAATGCCCCCATACCTTGATAGGTTGGAGCATGAAACATTCGAGCGGCACCCGCTCCTACTCCAAATCCACACAGTCCACCAATTACAATAGACTTTAACGCTATAATTAGAATTTCCATGACTTTCCTTTTACGTTATTTAGAGATAAATTTAATATCGCTTAGATCGATAAACGTAACATTTACTGATACATCAAGAGTGATGTCATAAAATGCTTTTTTTCTAGGTAAAAAGATAAATAAAAAACGTTCTGTAGTTATCTTTTCTGTAGCAGAAACAACACTAATATCTAGGGGTTCAATTCGTAACATTACATTATTCGTATTTTTAAGCACCTGTTTCTGCACTTGGCTTAAGGCTATGGCAAATGCACGCTGCTTTGAATCCCCTTGCCCGGTTACTCTTACTTGTATCTGCTCAGTTTTTTTCATATTTCAAACCTATTTAAGAACGAGGGTATTTTTTTAAAAATGCTTGGGCGATACGCTGACCAAGCTCTACCGTATCCATAAAACCAAAACCAAGCACTTTACAACCATCATTAATGGCAGTTTCACCTTCTTCAATCGAACGCATACCATGTCGTTGTGAATAACCATACTTATTTTGGGCTGTTATCGCACCCGCGCCACCACTTCCACAAAACGAAAGCCCTAAATCCGCATTTTCTTGATTCATCACATCACCTAATTTCATATCGGCGGCCATACCTGGTATAACAATTGCGCGACATCCATCAATAGAATTGATTCCTTCTGCAATTTTTTGTCCTTTTCCCATTCTATCGCCGATTACGATGACTAATTCAGCCATAATTGTTCTCCTATTAATTATCGTTTTTTATATCTAGTAACTTGTTTAGTTGGCCATGGCCACCTCATAATGAACAGCCAATAAATAAACCTCTTCCATTGGAAGATTATTGAATAGTTCTACTGTTTTACGCGAAAGAGCTAAAGCTTGCTCTGATAATTCATCAAATATAGTGGGATCGACTTCGGGGAGTTTTTCTAAAGTTTTTGCTCTTTCTACCATCGCTTTAACATGTGATAACAGCATCGCTTTTTGCACATCATTTTGAGTGATTTGATGCTCAGCTAACCAATGATTAATGATTTTTATCGTTTGCTCAGTAACAACTTCGGGATCTAAATCATCTTCGACCATTCGGAATTGTGGCATAGTCATTATTATTCTCTTGTTTATTTATAAGATGACTTAGCCTAAATGAAATAACAATCAATGTGGAGAGAGACTTTTTCCTATTGCAAAAGGAAATTTATTGTCATGATGAGTGAGTTCTGTAACTAACAAGGATTGTCGTGTTGGACAAGTAATTGAGTAAATTGATTTTAAACTTAATCATTAAAAACGATTAAAAACGTCATTAACACCCTAAATTAATATTAAAAAACCCCGTTCCTCAACTTTTTTTATGGTGACCGGGTTTTTTATGTTAAAGCTGAATTTTGTGGAGAAGATATATAACCAAGATCGTTTTATTAAAAATTACCAGCTACCGGAGGCACCACCTCCACCGCTAGAACCTCCACCGCCACCGCTAAAGTCGCCGCTATCGATAAAACCACCGCTAGAATCACCAAAATCGTCACTTCCTCCGTGACTATTTCCTCCTCCGCCAGCTTCAGGAGTTAAAAAGTTGCTAACCAGAAGGCTGAAAAAAAATACGACAAACATTATAACAAACAGAAAAAATGCTATCTCAAGTATATATTCCACATGCCAAAGAGTGTATCCAGCAACAGATAATGCGTTAAATAAACCAGTACGAAAACATTGTTTGGTTTTATCTTTACGATACAATAATTTGGCAAGTATAAAACAAATAACGAATGACACCAGCGCATAATAAGCAAAGTTTTCTGTAAATAACCGTTCAACCCTAAGGCCTTGTTCATTATCTTCACATTTCGGGGTAGGATTATCGATTTTTTGTTTTAGCACAGATAAGGCATTATCAATACCCTGATAATAGTTATTTTGTCGAAATTGTGGTGCTAATTGCTCACGAATAATTTTACTGGCCACTAAGTCGGTAATAGTTCCTTCAAGCCCATAACCAACCTCAATTCGCATGAGTTTATCATCTTTAACAATAAGTAATAAAATACCATTGTCTTGTCCTTTTCGACCGATTTTCCATTGAATAAAGACTCTATCTGCGTATTGTTCTACCGTTTCATCATCCAGTTTGGGAATCATTAAAACCGCTATCTGGGCACCATCTGTTCGAGGCTTTTCAAAGCCAATTAGGCTTGATTCTAATGACTCTTTTTGAGAATCGGTTAAAGTATGAGTCGTGTCGATAACACGATGTGCAAATTCCGGGATGTCAGTTAGCCCATAACAAAACCAACTGAATGTTAACAATAAACTACTTAGAAAATATCTTTTCATTATATTTTCTGCCTCATGACTAACAACGCTAAATAAAACTATTATATAGTCAAATCAAAATCTTACTATTAAAACTTAATGAGTATGATCTTTGTTCATCTCATTACCAACGACCAGATGCACCGCCACTGCGGCCGCCACCTCCGCCTCGGCACTCGAATAGCTATATGAAGATCGACTGCTTCTGCCACTCCCGCTACGACTTCTTCTTATGCCGTTTTTACGACTGATAGCGATGAATAACAAGTTAGCAAACACATAATTTATACCAAAAATAAAAACGACATCGGTAAGATATAAGTAACTAAAATCGTGAACATACCAAGTTACAATAAGGAGAAACAAACTATTTGATAGTGATGTGATGATAATGCGTTTAAATTCACTTTTTTCGAATTTAACCGTGAAAACGAACAAACAAAAAAGAAAACACTTTCCAGCTTTGTTGAATAATCCAGTTAAACATCATATCTAACATTTCACTTAACCTAATTCTATAATTATTCTGGGTTTGTTTCTCTGGATGAATTTCATTACCCATTATGACATCTTTTAATACCGAAATTGCATCATTAATACCTTGATAATAGTTCTTTTGCTTAAATTGTGGGGTTTGCTGTTCCCAAATGATGTGGCTAGCGATTGTTGTAAAAAATAAACTGCTATTAATCGATATGATTAAGGCGCATATAGCGCCTTATTTTTTATCCTATTTACCAGCTACCGGAAGCGCCACCGCCACCACTGCGACCACCACCGCCGCCGCTAAAGCCACCACCTCCGCCGAAGCCACCGCTAGAACCACCAAAACCGCCTCCTCCTCGATGATTTCCTCTTCCGCCGCCTGCTCCGGGAGTCACAATGCGGCTGGCAATGGTACTCAAAATAAATACCACAAACATGATAAATACTATAATAAATATATCGCGCATATGCCAAAGGGTAAATCCACCAACAGATAGAGCGTTAAATAAACCAGTAAGAAGACATTGATTGGTTTTATCTTTACGATACAATAATTTGGCAAGTATAAGACAAATAACGAATGACACCAGCGCATAATTACTCAACATGGAAGTAAAATCTTCTGATGATAACAAGTTAAAGCCTTGTTCGTTATCTTCACTTTTCGGGGCAGGATTATCGATTTTTTGTTTCAGTGCAGATAAGGCATTATCAATTCCTTGATAATAGTTATTTTGTCGAAATTCTGGCGCTAATTGTTCACGAATAATTTTACTGGCCACTAAGTCAGTAATAGTTCCTTCAAGCCCATAGCCAACCTCAATTCGCATGAGTTTATCATCTTTAACAATAAGTAATAAAATACCATTGTCTTGTCCTTTTCGACCGATTTTCCATTGAATAAAGACTCTATCTGCGTATTGTTCTACCGTTTCATCATCCAGTTTGGGAATCATTAAAACCGCTATCTGGGCACCATCTGTTCGAGGCTTTTCAAAGCCAATTAGGCTTGATTCTAATGACTCTTTTTGAGAATCGGTTAAAGTATGAGTCGTGTCGATAACACGATGTGCAAATTCCGGGATGTCTGTTAGCCCATAACAAAACCAACTGAATATTAACAATAAACTACTTAGAAAATATCTTTTCATTGTATTTTTTGCCTTATGATTAACAACGCTAAATAAAATTTTACTTTTTACAACAAACAGTTAATTGCGATCCATTTAATAAAGCGTTTAGACAAGATATCATTGGTTAACTAAAACTAATATATAGCCGAATCATAATATTACTATTAAAACTTAATGAGTATTATCTTTGTTCATCTCATTACCAACGACCAGATGCACCGCCACCACCACTGCGACCGCCGCCTCCGCCGGTTTGGGAACTTCTACTCGAATGGCTATATGAAGATCGGCTGCTACTGCCACTCCCGCTACGACTTCTTCTAGTGCCGTTTTTAAAACTGATAGCGATGAATAGCAAGTTAGCAACTACATAATTTATACCAAAAATAAAAACGACATCGGTTAGATATAAGTAAGTAAAACCGTGAACACACCAAGTTACAATTAGGATAAATAAACTATTTGATAGTGATGTAATGATAATGCGTTTAAATACATTTTTTTCGAATTTAACCGTGAAGGCTAAACAAACAAAAAAGGAAAACACTTTCCAGCTTTGTTGAATAATCCAGTTAAACAACATATCTAACATTTCACTTAACCCAATTCTATGATTATTCTGGGTTTGTTTCTCTGGATGAATTTCATTACCTATTGTGACATCTTTTAATACCGAAATTGCATCATTAATACCTTGATAATAATTATTTTGCTTAAATTGTGGAGCTAACTGTTCCCGAATGATGTGGCTAGCAACTAAATCAGTAACAATGCCTTCAAGCCCATACCCCACTTCAATACGCATCTGTCGGTCATCTTTTGCTACTAACAATAAAATACCATTATCCAGCCCTTTTCTTCCAATTTTCCATTGGTTAAAAACTCTCTGCGCGTACTGCTCTATGGTTTCGTTGTCGAGTTTTGCGATCATCAAAACCGCTATTTGCGCCCCATCAGTTTTCGAGTGTTCAAATTGAATTAGGCTTGATTCTAAAGACTTGACTTGCGATGCACTTAAAGTATTGGTTGTATCAATAATATGGCTATTAAAAGCAGGAATTTCAGTCAAACCATAACTAAACCAACTAAGCATTAACAACATACTAAAGAAAACATATTTTTTCATTATATTTTGACCAAAATGACCTGCAATAGAATAATATTATTACTTTTAAAAAACGCATATCAAAAGCTAATCGACTCTATTTTAGGTTTAAGTAGTATAAGACATCAATGGGTAGAAATGACTATTATATAGCCAGATAACAATTTTGCTATTAACATCTGCTTTTTTTATCAAGTTTTGCCGTCATGGAAATTTGGCACTATTTATTTTGTATTGGGGAAACTTAATAGAGCTTTATTGTAAAATATTTCTATGAGATCGAGTTAACGTATGGTCATAACTCGATCTTAAAGGATGAGAATTTCAGTTGATCAATACCAACTGATGATTAACAGAAAACTTAACGCTCAATATTTTTTGACAATTATGTTTATTGAAAGTTAACTGCGGGCGCATTTGAAATTTCTTTTTCATTATCAACCGTAAATTGCTGTTTAGGTTCTACACCTATAAAGCCAGCAATCCACTTATTTGGTATTTTTCGGATATAAATATTAAACGATTGAACTGCTTGTATATATCGTCCTCGGGCAACTGCGATGCGATTTTCAGTGCCTTCTAACTGGCTCATAAGATCCTGAAAAAGTGAACTGGCTTTAAGATCTGGATAGTTTTCACTGACAGCAATTAAGTGACTTAAGGCAGTACTTAATTCTGATTGCGCTTGTTGGAATTTAGCAAATAAAGCCGGATCGGTTAGCTGATCAGCGTTGATTTGAATTGAGCCAACTTTACTTCTTGCTTCGGTCACTTGAGTTAACACTTCTTTTTCGTGTGTAGTATAACCTTTAACCGTATTAACTAAACTTGGAGTTAAATCAGCCCGGCGCTTATATTGGTTGACAACTTCTGACCATGCAGCTGCTACACCTTCGTCACGGGTTTGGATATCATTGTATCGACTAAAACAAAAAAATGCTCCAACAATAATTAATACCAAAACACATAATAGAAATTTTGATTTCATTGTATATTCCTATAAATAGTTGAATTTATGGATAGCTTAACAAATGAATACATCAAAAAATAGAATTAAAATAAGCTATCTGCGATTTTTAAACACTTATTTATACCTCAAGTTTAAATCTCACTAACAAATTTATACCGATATTTCGATAAAAAGAACAAGCTCTGAAAAAAACAAGGAATGTAAGTTATCAATCTGTGGACTCACTTATATTGAATTGGCTATATTGCAAATTAATGTCGGCTTAATCCACACCGTTTAAGATAATTTACTCAATATTATTATAGCCATTTTTATAATGCATGCTATGTATAATCCTAATTTACGCATAAAAAATATACCGCTTATTTTTATTCTTGATCATAAAACTTTTATTAATGATGATTTAGGTAGATTTTACCAATTTATAATAAGCGGTTTATTATTTGATAATTATTTATAATACACTTTCAAAGCATTCTAACTGTGCCGGCTCATAGTAAATATCGTTATTATTTGGTCTATTTCCGGTATTACGATGTGTATGTTTGAATTGTTCTGAGTTTACCCAAGCGTCGAAATCGGCTTTTGATTCCCATTCGGCAAATGATGAAAATAACGTATAATTTTCCTCAGTTTTCCCTTTTAAAAAATAAAAACGATTAAAGCCTTTCATCTCTTTTAAATGGGTATCACGATTACGCCATATTTCAATAAAAGCCTCTTCACTACCTCGTTTTACTTTAAATCGGTTCATGACAATATACATATCAAAACTCCTTTTTTTAAATACACATAAAAAAATAGCACGTGCTTACACGTGCTATTTTAATAACTTAGTCCTACTGACTATTGATTTTCTTCTGCAGAATTGAGTAATTCTGCTAAGTTAGCTGTTGCTTCTTCAGCTGAAACAGTTGGTTGAATTTCATCATCAATAGGCATTGTACGTTTACGCAAACGTTCTTTATGATAAGCATAACCAGTACCAGCTGGAATTAAGCGACCAACAATAACGTTTTCTTTCAAGCCACGAAGCTCATCATTTTTACCAGCAACTGCTGCTTCAGTTAATACGCGAGTCGTTTCTTGGAACGATGCCGCAGAAATAAATGATTCAGTAGTAAGTGATGCTTTAGTAATACCAAGCAAATCATGCAAGTAAACAATTGGCTCTTTACCTTGTGCCTCAAGCTCACGATTAATAATCTTCAAGCGTGAAACTTCAAGTTGTTCGCCGTCAAGTAAACGAGAACCACCCGGATGAATAACTGTCGCTTTACGTAACATCTGACGAACAATAACTTCAATATGTTTATCATTGATTTTTACACCTTGTAAGCGATAAACTTCTTGAACTTCGTTAACGATGTAACGTGTCACTGCATTAACACCACGTAAACGTAAAATGTCATGTGCAGATTCTGGACCGTCAGAAATCACATCACCACGTCCAACTTGTTCGCCTTCAAATACGTTGAGTTGACGCCATTTTGGAATCATCTCTTCATATGGATCACTACCATCTAGTGGAGTGATAATTAAGCGACGTTTACCTTTGGTTTCTTTACCAAACGAGATAATACCATCGATTTCAGCAAGAATTGCTGGCTCTTTAGGTTTACGTGCTTCAAATAAGTCAGCAACACGTGGTAAACCACCGGTAATATCTTTAGTACCAACCGATGCTTGTGGAATACGTGCAAGTGTATCACCCACATTGATTTCAGCACCATCTTCTAATTGTACTAATGCTTTACCTGGTAAGAAATATTGAGCAAGCATCTCTGTACCTGCAACATAAATATCTTTACCTTTAGCATCAACAATCTTGATTGCTGGACGTAAATCTTTACCAACACCTGTTCGTTCAGCGACATCTAAAATAACAATTGATGATAAACCTGTTAATTCGTCGGTTTGACGGGTGATAGTTTGACCATCAACCATATCAACAAATTTAACAAAGCCTTTCGCTTCAGAGATAACTGGCATGGTATGTGGATCCCAGTTAGCAACTGTTTCACCGGCATCAACCGCTGCACCATTACCTTTAGTTAGAATCGAACCATAAGGAACTTTATAAGTTTCTTTCATTCGACCTAATTCATCGATAATCGTTAATTCAGCATTACGAGATGTAATAACCAGTTTCTTATCTGGGTTAGTTACAAATTTAGCATTAGATAATTTGATGCTACCTTTGTTTTTAACTTGAACACTTGATTCTGCTGCTGCTCGTGATGCCGCACCACCGATATGGAACGTACGCATGGTTAACTGTGTACCCGGCTCACCGATTGATTGAGCAGCGATAACACCGATTGCTTCACCTTTATTTACTAGGTGACCACGGGCTAAGTCACGACCATAACATTTCGCACAAACACCAAAGTCAGTATCACACGAAACAACTGAACGAACTTTAACGCTATCAACAGATTCTTCTTCAAGTAAATCACAATAGTTTTCATCAAGTAGCGTATTACGAGGAATTAAAATATCCGCACTACCTGGTTTTAATACATCTTCCGCGGTTACACGACCTAATACGCGTTCACGAAGTGGCTCTTTAACATCTCCACCTTCGATAACTGGTGTCATCACTACACCTTCTAACGTACCACAGTCATCTTCAATAACGACTAGATCTTGAGCTACGTCAACTAAACGGCGAGTTAAGTAACCTGAGTTCGCAGTTTTTAATGCGGTATCGGCAAGACCTTTACGCGCACCATGGGTCGAGATAAAGTACTGAAGAACGTTTAACCCTTCACGGAAGTTTGCCGTAATTGGTGTTTCGATGATTGAACCATCCGGTTTTGCCATCAATCCACGCATACCTGCTAACTGACGAATCTGAGCGGCAGAACCCCGCGCACCAGAGTCGGCCATCATATAGATGCTGTTAAATGAAGATTGAACTTCTTCTTTACCTTCATGATTGATCACTTTTTCAGTTGATAAGTTATCCATCATCGCTTTAGCAACACGTTCATTGGCTGCTGCCCAGATATCGATAACTTTGTTATAACGTTCACCAGCGGTAACTAAACCTGATTGGAACTGTTCTTGAATTTCAGCAACTTCAATTTCAGCTTCATTGATGATTTGTAATTTTTTAGCTGGAATTTCCATATCATCAATACCAACCGATACACCAGAACGTGCTGCATAAGCAAATCCGGTATACATTACTTGGTCAGCCAAGATAACAGTTTCTTTCATGCCTAATTGGCGATAACAAATATTTAAAATTCGTGAAATCGCCTTTTTACCAAGTGGTTGATTGATGACAGAGAAGCTCATACCTTTAGGCATAATTAACCATAAGATAGCACGACCAACTGTAGTATCAACCACAGAAGTTGTATCTTCCCACTCACCAATACTATTACGGTGGCTTTCAGTAATACGTACTTTAACTTTAGCATGTAGCTCAACAAGACCTAAGCGATACAGTTTTTCTGCTTCTTTAGGTCCGGTTAAAATCATGCCTTCACCTTTCGCATTGACTTTATCACGAGTCATGTAGTAAAGACCTAATACCACGTCCTGAGAAGGAACAATGATAGGTTCACCACTCGCAGGCGAAAGAATGTTATTGGTTGACATCATTAACGCACGCGCTTCTAATTGAGCTTCTAACGTTAATGGTACGTGAACCGCCATTTGGTCACCATCGAAGTCAGCATTGAATGCCGCACAAACTAATGGATGTAATTGGATCGCTTTACCTTCAATTAGGATAGGTTCAAATGCCTGAATACCTAATCGGTGAAGTGTTGGTGCACGGTTTAGTAATACCGGATGTTCACGAATAACTTCATCTAAGATATCCCAAACAATTGCATCTTCACGTTCAACCATTTTCTTGGCTGCTTTAATGGTAGTTGCATAACCACGACGCTCTAATTTACCGTAAATAAATGGTTTGAATAATTCAAGTGCCATTTTCTTCGGTAAACCACATTGATGTAATCGTAAGTATGGACCTACAGTGATTACTGAACGACCTGAGTAGTCAACACGTTTACCTAATAAGTTTTGACGGAAACGACCTTGCTTACCTTTAATCATATCGGCAAGTGATTTTAATGGACGTTTGTTTGAACCGGTAATTGCACGGCCACGACGACCATTATCAAGTAATGCGTCAACAGATTCTTGTAACATACGTTTTTCGTTACGTACGATAATATCTGGCGCTGCCAAATCTAATAAACGTTTTAAACGATTATTACGGTTAATCACTCGACGATATAGATCGTTCAAATCTGATGTTGCAAAACGTCCGCCATCTAGTGGTACTAATGGGCGTAAATCGGGTGGCAACACAGGTAATACGTTTAAGATCATCCATTCTGGTTTATTTTCTGATTGAATGAATGCTTCAATAATCTTAATACGTTTAGTCAGTTTTTTACGCTTAGTTTCAGAATTGGTAGTTTCAAGCTCATCACGTAGTGCTTCACATTCAGCTTGCACATCGATATTACGTAGTAATTCTTGAATTGCTTCGGCACCCATACGAGCATCGAATTCATCACCAAACTCTTCTAACGCATCTAAATATTGTTCTTCTGTTAAAATTTGACCGCGTTCTAAGTTTGTCATTCCGCCGTCAAGAACCATAAATGATTCAAAATAAAGCACACGTTCAATGTCACGAAGTGGCATATCTAATAATAGACCAATACGTGATGGTAATGATTTTAAAAACCAGATATGTGCAGTAGGTGATGCAAGCTCAATATGCCCCATACGCTCACGACGTACTTTAGCTTGTGTGACTTCTACACCACATTTTTCACAAATTACACCACGGTGTTTTAAACGTTTATATTTTCCACATAAACATTCATAATCTTTTACTGGTCCAAAAATACGTGCACAAAACAATCCGTCACGTTCAGGTTTGAACGTACGGTAGTTAATTGTTTCAGGTTTTTTAACTTCACCAAAAGACCATGAACGAATCATATCAGGAGAAGCAAGGCCTATCTTGATAGCATCAAAATCTTCAGTTTTAGTTTGTGCTTTTAGAAACTTTAGTAAGTCTTTCACAATTGACTCCTATGGAGTTAAACCAATTAGATAACTTATCATTGCTGATAAGTTATCCCTATAAATAGAAATCATTTCAGTTAGTTAAGATTACTCTTCATCTAACTCGATATTAATACCTAACGAACGAATCTCTTTTAATAATACATTAAATGATTCTGGAATCGCAGGCTCCATACGATGATCACCATCTACAATATTTTTATACATCTTAGTACGACCATTCACATCATCTGATTTAACAGTTAACATTTCTTGTAGAGTATAAGCAGCACCATATGCTTCAAGTGCCCATACTTCCATCTCACCGAAACGTTGACCACCAAATTGAGCTTTACCACCCAATGGTTGTTGTGTAACCAGACTATATGAACCTGTAGAACGCGCATGCATCTTATCATCAACTAAGTGATTCAATTTCAGCATATACATGTAACCTACAGTTACTGGACGTTCAAATTGCTCACCTGTACGACCATCAAACAATGTAATTTGACCTGACGTTGGCAAATCACCAAGTTCAAGTAATGCTTTAATTTCTTGCTCTTTTGCACCATCAAAGACTGGCGTTGCAAGAGGCATACCATTACGTAAATTTTGTGCCAATGTCATCACTTCTTGGTCAGTAAATTCAGCAACATTGACTTTCTGTGCTGCCCCTAAACCAAGGTCATAAGCTTTCTGAATGAAATCACGTAATTTAGCTAACTCTTGCTGTTCTTTTAGCATTGCATCGATCTTCTGACCAATACCTTTTGCCGCCATACCTAAGTGAGTTTCTAAAATCTGACCGATATTCATACGAGACGGAACACCAAGTGGATTCAATACGATATCAACTGGACGTCCTTTATCATCATATGGCATATCTTCAATTGGGTTGATTTTAGAGATAACCCCTTTGTTACCATGGCGACCCGCCATCTTATCACCAGGCTGAATTTGACGTTTAACTGCTAAGTAAACTTTAACAATTTTGAGAACTCCAGGTTGTAAATCATCACCTTGAGTAATCTTCATTCGTTTAGCTTCAAGCTTCTTATTAAATTCAGCTTTGATTTCATCATGTTGTTCAGCAAGTTGTTCTAATTGAGCTTGCTTACTTTCATTAGAAATACCAATGGTTAACCATTTTTCACGTGGTAAAGCATCTAATTTGTCTGCTTTAATACCACCAGAAATTAATACATCACGGATACGAGCAAACAATGCTGCTTCTAAAATTTTAAGTTCTTCAGTTAAATCTTTTCTTACTTGCTTGAGTTGCATCTCTTCAATTTCAAGTGCACGTTTGTCTTTTTGTACACCATCACGAGTGAAGACTTGAACATCAATAACCGTACCTGAAACACCATTTGGTACACGTAATGAAGTATCTTTAACATCAGATGCTTTTTCACCGAAAATAGCACGTAGTAATTTCTCTTCTGGTGTTAATTGCGTTTCGCCTTTAGGCGTTACTTTACCAACAAGAATATCACCACCTTTTACTTCAGCGCCGATATAAACAATACCAGACTCATCAAGTTTAGAAAGTGCTGCTTCACCCACATTTGGAATATCAGCAGTAATTTCTTCGGCACCAAGTTTAGTATCACGAGATACACAAGATAGTTCTTGAATATGAATCGAAGTGAAACGATCATCTTGTACCACTTTTTCAGAGACTAAAATAGAATCCTCAAAGTTATAACCGTTCCATGGCATAAATGCCACGCGCATATTTTGACCAAGTGCTAACTCACCTAAATCCGTTGATGGACCATCTGCAAGTACATCGCCACGCTCAACCTTTTCACCTAATTCCACGCATGGAATTTGGTTAATACAAGTATTTTGGTTAGAACGGGTATATTTAGTTAAGTTGTAAATATCAATACCTGTTTCACCGGCATACATTTCATCATCGTTAACGTTAATAACAATACGTGAAGCATCAACATATTGTACTGTACCGCCACGACGAGCAACCGCAGTTACACCTGAGTCAACCGCAACCGCACGTTCCATACCAGTACCAACAAAAGGTTTTTCTGCTTTTAATGTTGGTACAGCTTGACGTTGCATGTTCGCACCCATCAAGGCACGGTTCGCATCATCGTGCTCAAGGAATGGGATTAATGAAGCACCAACAGAAACGATTTGTTGTGTTGATACGTCCATATAATGAACTTGTTCCGGGCTATATAAACCAGATTCACCATTTAAACGGCAGGTCACTAAATCTTCTTTAAAGCGACCATCGTCATCAAGATTTGAGTTAGCCTGAGCTATAACAAACTCACTTTCATCGATTGCTGATAAATAGTTAATCTCATCAGTCACAACACCGTCAATCACTCGACGATATGGCGTTTCTAAGAATCCATACTCATTGGTACGTGAATAAACCGCTAATGAGTTAATCAAACCGATGTTTGGACCTTCCGGCGTTTCAATCGGACATACACGACCATAATGTGTAGGATGTACGTCACGCACTTCAAAGCCTGCACGTTCACGAGTTAAACCACCTGGACCTAATGCAGAAATACGACGTTTGTGAGTAATTTCAGATAATGGATTGTTTTGATCCATAAACTGAGATAATTGGCTAGAACCAAAGAACTCACGAATTGCCGCTGAAATTGGTTTAGCATTGATCATATCTTGTGGCATTAATGAATCAAGATCACCTAAAGATAGACGCTCTTTTACAGCTCGTTCAACACGAACTAAACCAATACGGAATTGGTTTTCAGCCATTTCACCAACACTACGGATACGACGATTGCCTAAGTGATCGATATCATCAACTTCACCATGACCATTACGGATGCTGATTAATTTCTTCATTACATCAACGATATCAGCTTTTGTTAAGACGCTTTCGCCTTCAATATCGTCTCGTCCTAAAGAACGATTGAACTTCATACGACCTACCGCTGATAAGTCATAACGTTCGTCGGAGAAGAATAGATTATCAAATAACGCTTCGGCTGCTTCTTTTGTTGGTGGCTCGCCTGGACGCATCATTCGATAAATTTCAACTAATGCACCTAATCGATCACGTGTTGAATCAACATTTAATGTTTCAGAAATAAATGGTCCATGATCTAAATCATTAGTGAATAATGTTTCAATTTTCTTATAACCAGCATTGGTTAATTCAAGTAATAGTTCTAAAGAAATTGGTGTATTGGCAAAAGCAATAACCTCACCAGTTTCTTCATCAACATAATTTTTTGCTAAAACTTTATTTACAATATATTCAACTGGAACGTCGATTTTAGTTACTTTATCTTTTTCAAGCTCACGAATATGACGAGCTGTAATACGACGACCTTTTTCTGCGTAAACTTTGCCTTTAGATTCGATATCAAATAGCGCTGTTTCACCACGTAAACGCTCTGGCACAAGCTCCATTTTTAATTTTGATTTGCCTACTTCGAAAATAGTTTTTTCGAAGAACATATCTAAAATTTCTTCAGTTTCATAACCTAACGCACGTAAAATAATTGTTGCTGGAAGTTTACGACGACGGTCGATACGAGCAAAAAGATTATCTTTTGGATCAAATTCGAAATCAAGCCAAGAGCCACGATAAGGAATAATCCGAGCATTATATAAAACTTTACCAGAAGAGTGCGTTTTACCTTTATCACTGTCAAAGAACACACCTGGACTACGATGTAATTGTGAAACGATAACACGTTCAGTACCGTTAATCACAAAAGTACCATTGTCCGTCATTAAAGGGATTTCGCCCATATAGACGTCTTGCTCTTTAATATCTTTAACTGTTCCTTCTGGCGCATCTTTATCATAAATAACTAAACGTAATTTAACGCGCAATGGTGCTGAGTAAGTGATCCCTCTGATTTGACATTCTTTTACATCAAACACAGGTTCGCCCATTTTAAAGCTTACGTATTGTAACTCAGCGCTACCACTATAACTTTTTATCGGAAATATTGAACGGAATGCGGCTTCTAAACCATATTGACCTTCTGGGTCTTGCTCAATAAACTTCTGGAACGAATCAAGTTGAATAGAAAGAAGATACGGTATATCCAAGACTTGTGGACGCTTACCAAAATTCTTACGAATTCGTTTTTTCTCGGTATAAGAGTAAACCATTAGTTCCTCAACTTGCTTATCTGCTATTTTAGCATGATTAAATATTCATCAGGGTACTACGAAATGATAACGCCTGACACCTCATCGAAAATATCTATAAATATCAATTGATTAGGCTTAATAAATATATTATTTCTTTATTACTTTTTATTGATAATCTTCAAATAAAATTATTTGACTTATTACAGCGCAAAAAGGCTGGAGGTATAAAACCCCCAGCCGTTTAGCTTGCTATTGATAAACTTACTTAAGTTCGACAACTGCACCAGATTCTTCAAGTGCCTTTTTAAGTTCATCTGCGTCAGCTTTGCTAACACCTTCTTTAACTGTTGCTGGAGCTGATTCAACAAGGTCTTTTGCTTCTTTTAAGCCTAGGCCAGTTGCACCACGAACTGCTTTGATAACAGCTACTTTGTTAGCGCCAACATCTTTTAAGATTACATCAAATTCAGATTTTTCTTCAGCTGATTCAGCTGGACCAGCTGCTGCAACTGCTACAGCTGCTGCTGCAGAAACGCCAAATTTTTCTTCCATCATTGATACAAGTTCAACAACATCCATTACAGACATTTCTGCAACTGCATCTAAAATTTGTTCTTTAGTGATAGACATAATATAGTTTCCCAAATTTACATTTTTTTAATTAATAAAATTCACAATCACAGCGCTATTAAGCAGCTTGTTTTTGATCGCGAACCGCTGCAAGAGTACGAACCAATTTGCCAGCTGCGGCTTCTTTCATGGTTGACATCAAGCGAGCTAATGCTTCTTCATAAGTAGGTAATGTTGCTAAGCGATCAATGTTCGCTGCAGTAATTAACTCACCTTCAAAGGCTGCGGCTTTAATCTCAAAATTATCATTTTCTTTTGCAAACGCTTTAAAAATACGCGCAGCAGCACCTGGGTGCTCATTTGAAAATGCAATTAGAGTTGGACCAACAAACGAATCTTTTAAGCACTCGTATTGAGTTCCCTCAACAACACGGCGTAATAAGGTGTTACGAACAACACGCATATAAACACCAGCTTCACGAGCAGATTTACGTAATGCAGTCATGTTTTCTACAGTTACGCCACGAGAGTCAGCTACAACTGCAGATAGCGCACCTTTGGCGATTTCATTAACTTCAGCAACAATTTCTTGTTTATTTTGAAGATTTAGTGCCATTGGTATTGCTCCTGGATTAAACTAGGCAAAGCCTAGAATTATTTAAACTAACTACAAATGTAGTTAGCACAATCACGATGAGCAGAATGCCTGTATTATATCTTATCAGGTTCTGTCACCGTCTACGTAGGAAGATTAAGTAATTAAATATCAATTACACCTACGGTCTTGGACGGGGTCTGGTTAAGGCCAGACACCAACCGATTCTTTGTTTAACAATTAATTAAACAGATGCATTTAAAGTTGCTTGGTCGATAGCAACACCAGCGCCCATTGTAGTAGAAAGACTAACTTTCTTCACAAATACACCTTTTGAAGATGCTGGTTTTGCACGTTTTAATGCAACAAGTAATGCTTCTAAATTCTCTTTAAGCTTATCTGCATCGAAATCAGCTTTACCGATAGTAGTATGGATAATACCATTTTTATCATTACGGTAACGGATTTGACCAGCTTTAGCGTTTTTCACTGCTTCAGCAACGTTAGGTGTTACAGTACCAACTTTAGGGTTTGGCATTAAACCACGTGGCCCTAAAATTTGACCTAATTGACCAACAACACGCATAGCGTCTGGAGATGCAATAACAACATCAAAGTCCATTTCGCCTTTTTTGATTTGATCCGCTAGATCATCCATACCAACTAATTCAGCACCAGCTTCTTTAGCAGCATCAGCGTTTGCACCTTGAGTAAATACAGCAACACGTACACTACGTCCGGTACCATGAGGAAGAACGATAGCACCACGCACATTTTGATCTGATTTACGTGAATCAATACCTAAATTAACTGCAACATCAACGCTTTCAGTAAATTTAGCAGTAGCAAATTCTTTTAATAAAGCGATTGCTTCATTGATTTCATATTGTTTAGTCGCGTTTACTTTTTCGCGGATAAGTTTAGCTTTCTTAGATAATTTAGCCATGAATTAACCCTCCACTTCCAAGCCCATTGAACGAGCAGTACCTTCAATAGAACGCATCATCGTTTCAATAGTTGCACCATTCATATCAGCAGCTTTCAATTCAGCAATTTCACGAATTTGAGCGCTTGTTACTTTACCTACTTTTTTCTT
Source organism: Gilliamella sp. B3023 (assembly GCF_026536845.1). NCBI lineage: Bacteria > Pseudomonadati > Pseudomonadota > Gammaproteobacteria > Orbales > Orbaceae > Gilliamella > Gilliamella sp. B3023. Next base: position 93,614 of record NZ_JAFNNH010000006.1, on the reverse strand, counting down.
ATTAGGCTCACCAGAACCAGACTTGATTTTAGCTGCTTTCTTTAATAATACAGCCGCAGGAGGAGTCTTAGTTACAAAAGTAAATGAACGGTCAGAATATACTGTAATAACAACAGGAATAGGTAGACCTTTTTCCATGCTTTCTGTTTTAGCGTTAAATGCTTTACAGAATTCCATGATGTTAACACCATGTTGACCAAGTGCTGGACCAACTGGTGGACTAGGATTTGCTGCACCAGCTGCAACTTGCAACTTGATGTAGGCTTGTACTTTTTTTGCCATTTTAGTTTCCTTTTTCTCGGGTGCAAACGCTTCTATTAATCAATAGACAGCTCCCCTAAGTTAAATGAGGGCGAAATTATCCTACAACTAATACAAAAATGCAAGACTTTTTATTAGCGGATAAAATAAAAGCAGGAATAGCCCTGCTTTTATATAATAATGAATGATATTAAAGTACGTCGATCGCATTAAGTTCTTTAAATGCAAGTTCTAAACGAGCAACTAAAGATTCTTGACCTTTACGTAACCATACGCGTGGATCATAATATTTTTTATTTGGAGCATCAACGCCTTCAGGGTTACCTAATTGACCTTGAAGATAAGCTTCATTTGCTTTGTAATATTCTAAAACACCAGCCCAGTTTGCCCATTGCGTATCAGTATCGATGTTCATTTTAACAACACCGTAACTTACTGCTTCTGCAATTTCTTCAGGAGTAGAGCCAGAACCACCATGGAACACAAAGTTCAATGATTTAGCTGGTAAATTGAATTTCTCAGATACATATTTTTGAGAGTTATCTAAAATTTTTGGCGTTAATTTAACATTACCTGGTTTATAAACACCATGAACGTTACCGAATGAAGCTGCGATAGTGAAACGTGGGCTAATTGCACTTAAACGCTCATAAGCATAAGCAACATCTTCAGGTTGAGTATAAAGTGCTGAACTATCCATATGGCTATTGTCAACACCATCTTCTTCACCACCAGTACAACCAAGCTCTAATTCTAATGTCATTTTCATTGCTGACATACGAGCAAGATATTGACAACAAATATCAATATTATCTTTTAAAGATTCTTCTGAAAGATCGATCATGTGAGAAGAGAATAGAGGTTTACCCGTTTTAGCAAAGTGAGCTTCACCTGCGTCAAGTAATCCATCAACCCATGGAAGAAGTTTTTTAGCACAGTGGTCGGTATGAACGATAACTGGCACACCATATTTTTCAGCCATAAGGTGAACATGTTTAGCGCCAGAAATTGCACCTAAAACAGCAGTTTCTTGCCCATCTAATTTCAATCCTTTACCTGCGATGAATTGAGCACCACCATTAGAGAATTGAACGATAACAGCAGAACCAACTTTAGCCGCAGTTTCGATTACTGCATTAATTGTATTAGTGTCAACACAGTTAACAGCTGGTAATGCAAAATTATTTTCACGAGCAACTTGAAACACTTTTTGAACATCATCACCGGTTACAACACCAGGTTTAACGACATCAGAAATCTTTGTAGCCATTTTAATACCTATAGATTTATTTATATAAAAATTAAAGGATGAGTGATTGGCTCATCCTTCATATAGAAAATTATTACGCTTTTGCTCTCTCTTCTAGCATTGCAACAGCAGGAAGTTTTTTACCTTCTACAAACTCTAGGAAGGCACCACCACCAGTTGAAATATAAGAGATTTTATCTTCAATACCAAATAAATCAATTGCAGCTAATGTATCACCACCACCTGCGATTGAGAAACCTTGGCTGTCAGCAATTGCTTTAGCAACAATCTCGGTACCACGACGGAAATTAGGGAACTCAAATACGCCAACAGGGCCATTCCATAATATAGTTTTGGCTTTTTTGATAATGTCTGCTAATGCTTCAGCTGATTTATCACCTAAATCAAGAATTTGTTCATTCTCTTTTACATCAGCAACTGATTTTTCAGTAGCTGTCGCAGTTTCACTAAACTCTGTTGCTACACGAACATCAGTAGGAACTGGAATATGACAATTAGCCATTAATTTTTTTGCTTCAGGAATTAAATCAGCTTCATAAAGTGATTTACCCACATTATAGCCTTCAGCTGCGATGAATGTATTTGCGATACCACCACCAACAATAATTTGGTCAGCGATTTTTGATAAAGAATCAAGAACAGTCAATTTTGTTGATACTTTAGAACCAGCAACAATCGCAACCATTGGACGAGCTGGATTATCTAACGCTTTACCTAAAGCATCAAGTTCAGCTGCTAATAATGGACCGGCACAAGCAACTGGCGCAAATTTACCAGCTCCATGAGTTGAAGCTTGAGCACGGTGAGCAGTACCAAATGCATCCATTACATAGATATCACAAAGTGCTGCATATTTTTTAGATAAAGTTTCATCATCTTTACCTTCGCCTACATTAAAACGTACGTTTTCAAGAACAACTAGTTCGCCTTCCTTAACGTCAACACCGTTAAGATAATCTTTTACTAGACGAACAGGGAAAGAAACATGTTCTTTTAAATAATCAACCACTGGTTGTAGAGAGAACTCAGGGTTATATTCGCCTTCAGTTGGACGGCCAATATGAGAAGTAACCATTACTTTAGCGCCTTTTTTAATGGCTTCTTCAATAGTCGGTAATGATGCTTTAATTCGAGCATCAGAAGTAACCTTACCATTTTTGACCGGCACATTAAGATCTGAGCGAATAAATAAACGTTTCCCTTTTAGATCAAGATCTTGCATTCTAATGATAGACATGAGACTTCCTCTTTTAAATATAAAAACAATAAAATTTTTGCTATTCTAACATAAAATTTCTTTTTAGGTTACATCCATTATCGGTTATATAGTAAACATTTAGTAGAAATTAGTAATTTATACTATATAGGAAATTTTTTTATGTAACAGCATTGACAATAGAAAGAAAATCAGGCATATTTCCCCGCCTTATTAATATGTATTTTTTATCTAAACTTGGGAGTTGACTTTGGCTAATATCAAATCAGCTAAGAAGCGTGCGGTTCAGTCCGAAAAACGCCGTAAACATAATGCTAGTAACCGTTCAATGATGCGTACTTATATTAAAAAAGTTTACGCAGCTGTAGCAGCTGGTGATAAACAAACAGCTGAAGTAGCATTCAAAGACATGCAAGCAGTTGTTGACCGTCAAGCGGCTCGTGGTCTAATCCACAAAAACAAAGCAGCACGTCATAAAGCGAATTTAATTAAACAGATTAAAGCATTAGCTTAATTTTCTAATCTGTTGACAATAGAGTTAAAGAAAATTAAAAAAAAGTGGTGTAAGCCACTTTTTTTATTTATATACTATTATTTAAATTTATGTGAATAAAAGAAAAGAGAGCGTATTGTGGTTCAGCGTGATTATGTAAGAAAAAAGAGCCAATCAAAAGGAAAAGCTAAAAAAAATAAGTCACGATTATTCCCATCTTTAATGATATTCCTTGCAATCATCATTATTATTTTGTTTTCTTCTATTCTATATTATCTTTCAACCAATTCTTCTGAAAAACCAGTTGAAAAACCAAAAGTCAAAACTGAATCTCCAGCAATAACCCTGCCGGAAAAACCACAAGAACGCTGGACTTACCTTAAAGAATTGGAAACACCAAATGCTAGTAGCAACTCAAATAAAATGGCAAGTGAACGGCAACAAATATTAGATAGCTTTATGAATAACACCACGACCACATCGACTATATCATCAAGTAATGATAATAATAAATGGTTACTACAATGTGGTGCTTTTAAAGATAAAACAAATGCAGATACATTAAAAGCATCTTTGGCAATGACCGGTATTAGTGGTAACATATCTTTAAGTCAGCAGTTATATCGAGTTACCGTTGGGCCTTATACAAATAAAGGTGATGTGCAAAAAGCATTAAACACTTTAAAAACGAATGGAATTAATAACTGTATTATTTCTAATTAAATAAGATATATTATGAATATACTTAAGCATATACAGACCTTTTTGGTAATGTTATGGTCTCGTATAAATCATGATCGTTTAACCTCATCCTCGGCAGAACTAGCTTATACGACAATACTTGCATTAGTCCCATTAATAACTGTTGTGTTTTCTTTACTTTCTGCGTTTCCTATGTTTAATGAAGTTAGCCAATCATTAAAACAGCTCATTTATAGCAATCTTGTCCCTACTGCAAGTGACACCATTCAAAATTACCTAGAACAATTTATTGCCAATACAAAAAAAATGACATTTATCGGAATTATCGGTTTAATAGTAACATCATTACTACTTATTAATTCTATTAATAATGCACTAAACCGTATCTGGCAAACCAAACGTAAACGTTCATTCATGTATAACTTAACCATGTATTGGACAATTTTGACATTAGGTCCTATTTTAGTTGGCTCAAGTGTTGCAGTAAGTTCTTATATATTTTCCCTAAAATGGCTATCGAATGCTGCTAGTGGTGATCTCCTACTAAGTACTTTACCATTTATCATATCGGTTGTTGGATTTTGGTTGCTCTACAGCATTATTCCAACTGAATCAATTCCATTTAAAGAAGCAGCAATTGGTGCGTTAGTTGCAGCAATATTATTCGAAATTGGTAAACGCGCTTTTGCGCTGTATGTTACTTCTTTTCCGACTTATCAACTTATTTATGGGGTAGTTTCCTCAATTCCCATTATGTTAGTTTGGATCTACTGCTCATGGTGTATTGTTTTGTTTGGCGCCGAATTTGCAGCAACACTCGCTGACTATAATAAACAACAAAAAGCGCTATTAAAGCCCCAATCTTAACTGGAATAATATAAATTATGATTGCCTTAATCCAACGTGTAAAACAAGCATCGGTTTCTGTTGATAATCAAATTATTGGTCAAATCGATCAGGGATTACTTGTTTTACTCGGTGTTGAACAAGATGACAACGAGCAAAAAGCAATACGCTTGAGTGAAAAAGTACTCGGCTATCGTATTTTCAGTGATATTAATGACAAAATGAATCTCAATGTTCAGCAAATAAATGGAAAATTGTTGGTTGTTTCTCAATTCACCCTGGCCGCTGATACTCAAAAAGGTATGCGCCCAAGTTTCACAAAAGGTGCTCCACCCGATAAAGCTAATGAACTTTATCAATTTTTTGTTAGACAATGTCAGCAACAAATTGAGACACAAACTGGACAATTTGCCGCTGACATGCAGGTTTCTCTTATTAACGATGGACCCGTAACTTTTTGGCTACAAGTTTAAAAATTATTTTACTTTATTTAGCCATTCTAAAGATGCGTTATTATCAGTAAAACCTAGTTTACTCAGCTTATTTTTATAAAACTGTTTTACCTCGTCCCAACGGTAGTACGGATAATTATCGGTTTTCAATGGTAAATGCACTTCTCTTTCATTTAACATCACTTTGATTAAAATGGGTTGATGGGGTTGATTGCTTTGGTAAAAAATCCATTGAATATTAGCGCCCATAGGAATAATTTTTTCTGCTTGCCAAACGAATGGATAATCCGCGACTGAGTTAACAGCAGTATAAGTGCCTTCAAGTTCAAGCAATGTTGCTAATGGCGAAATAGTTTCAGCATGAGCAAACCGTAAATTAACATCAATATTTTTATCAGTTATTGCCTTATCAGCTGTTTTTAACATATCCAACAATAATGGCGCAGCAATTTTAATCTGGATACCATTCGCATCAAACGCTGGACCAATTTGTAAAAAATTTTTAGAAGTGACTACCGTGTCAAACCATGATAACTGATTTTTAGTGAAATAAAGGCTAAAATCAAGATGGTTATCAGCTAAAATTTCAGGAGAAAATGATAATAACTCCTGGTAAAGTTGATAAACTGCAATGACAAAATCTGCTGTTTTAATTGAAGATTTTTCAGGTAAAGAAATCCCATTATTCAACTCATTACAAAAGCCTTGAGTAAATATCAAACTTGCAACATTTTGACTCATCTCTACTGTTTTAGTCGAATTTTCTAGCGATTTTAAGGCATTTTTAACACTTTTACTCTTTTTATATTCTTTATAAGTCGGAGAATATTCAAAAAAACGTAATAGAGTTTGTTGATCTTCTGGTTGTTGATAAATATTGATATCAGAATAGTTATTTTTAAATGTTTTAATAAAAATTTCTGCTGTTTCTTTAGCTCTTGGTGAGGTTGATGATATCACTTCGATTTTTTGTCCTTTAAAAACCGTTGGGTTATTGGCTAACATGCGTTGACTAATTAAACTAATATCTTTTCGACCAAGATCAGTAAGCTGACCATAATGATTTTTATTCAATGCTTTAATACGAATAATTTGCCTTAATAATGATTTTCCCATTTCGGTTAATTGATTATTTTTATCAGCTAAAATTAATACGTTATAAGCAATATCTTCATATTTAGGTTTACTAATATAACGTGAACCATGCCGACCAATATGATCAATATAAAATGCTTGATATCCATCTGGTGCAGGAGTCTGTTGTTTATCATACTGATACGCGGTCTTTGAACTTGATGTTATCATTTCTGCAAAACTTAATGGTGAAAACATCAGTAAACTGATGACTAAGATTAAAAATTGGATAAAAAAAGATTGTTTTATAAAAGACATAATGACTCCTACCTAATAATATAAGAGCAAAATAACAAGAGCGTGCTTTTAAAGCATTTTATACCATTAATCACATAATTTAACTGAAAATCATACAATTATTTTTAGAATACTCTTTCAATTTTTTAAAAAAAGATTATCTTATTAGCTACTTTTTATAACTCATTTAACTGCTTTAAAACATAATGAAATTATATGGCCTTTCTGGTATTAAAATAAGCTGTGCGTTTATATCTGCATGCATAAATACTCCTTACAACACAACTCGTTTTCTTAAAGATTTAATTGCCGGAATAACGGTTGGCATTATTGCTATCCCGCTTGCTATGGCTTTAGCTATTGCAAGTGGTGTTGCCCCTCAACATGGCCTCTATACCGCAATTATAGCAGGCTTCGTGATAGCTCTCACTGGAGGATCACGTTTTAGTGTTTCCGGCCCAACTGCGGCGTTTGTGGTCATTCTATATCCTGTTTCCATACAATTTGGCTTATCAGGTCTATTAATTGCCACTCTACTTTCAGGCATTTTTTTAATATTGATGGGTGTAATTCGTTTAGGTCGATTAATCGAATACATTCCTCTACCAGTGGTGCTAGGTTTTACTTCTGGTATTGCAATAACCATCGCCACCATGCAGATAAAAGATTTTTTTGGCTTAACGCTAGAACACATGCCAGAAAATTATGTTAATAAAGTTATTGAACTAGTTAAAGCTATTCCAACCATTAATATCGCAGATACCTTTGTTGGCTTAGTTACACTGATTGTTTTAATCATATGGCCAAAATTTCGAGTAAAAATATCTGGCCATTTACCGGCTTTAATTGCAGGCATACTAACCATGTTAGTATTCAATCAATTTGGCTATCAAATCGAAACAATCGGTTCACGATTCACTTATACATTAGCCGATAACACTGTTGGTCATGGTATTCCGCCTGTTTTACCAGAATTTATCTTACCATGGGAACATGCAAGTTTCACATGGGATTGGTCAACAATAACCGCTTTAATTCCAATCTCATTAACGATGGCTATGTTATGTGCGATCGAATCACTACTATGCGCAGTTGTATTAGATGAAATGACCCATACCAAACATCATTCAAATAGCGAACTGATTGGCCAAGGTTTAGGAAATATCATTGCGCCATTTTTTGGTGGCATTTCAGCAACAGCGGCTATTGCGCGTTCAGCGGCAAATGTCAAAGCGGGCGCAACATCGCCAATTGCCGCCGTATTGCATTCATTAATCGTATTATTGGCACTTATCTGTTTTGCCCCACTTTTATCATTTATTCCATTATCAGCTATGGCAGCATTATTATTAATTGTTGCATGGAATATGAGTGCCATTCAACGCGTTATCTACATTATTAAATGTGCACCTAAAGACGATATCATGATCATGCTTATTTGCATGTCCCTTACCGTATTATTCGACATGGTAATCGCTATTACGCTTGGAATTGTATTAGCCTCAATCTTGTTTATGCGTCGTATTGCTAGTATGACTCGTTTAGTCGAATTGAACCAAAGCAATGAAAAGACGTTAGTGCTAAGAATTAATGGTCCATTATTCTTTGCGGCTGCTGAACGGACTTTTTTAGAGTTATACCAAAAAATCAATGGTTATCAACATATTGTTTTACAATGGGATGCGGTACCTATCCTAGATGCAGGAGGCTTAAATGCACTTATCCATTTTATTGATGAATTACCTGAGTCAGTTGATCTATCTATTTGCGAATTGCAATTCCAACCATTAAAAACCTTAGCTCGGGCGAGAATTGTACCTGTATCAAATAAATTAATGTTTTATTCAACTTTAGATGAAGCACTGAAAGATAAAATTTAATATCAAAATTGATTTTATTATATTGATTAAATATTATACTTAGTGAAAGTAAATCGTCCGAGTTTTCACTAAGTATTTTTTATCAGCTATGTACACTTCCCTTTTTCATATGAGTCAAGATTAACTCAGAAAGATGGTGTTCATTTAATACATTACATTAACAACAGGAAATAAATATGATAGCTAATGAAAACACTATTCAAAGTTTTAAACAAAAATCAAATTGGTTTATTATTATTGGTATAGTTTTAATTATTCTCGGTTGCTTGGCATTAGGGTATCAATTCATAGCCACCGTTTTTTCTGTTTATTTTATCGGTTCACTCCTTTTTATCGCAGGGATTATCCAAGTAATCCACTCTTTTAACATCAAAGGATTTGGCCAAACTGCTTTATGGGCAATCATGGGGATTTTATATATCTTCATTGGCGCTATGTCGTTTTTCCAACCGATCGCGGTCTCAAGCGCATTAACATTATTAATTTCTTTATTATTGACGATTAGTGGATTTACTCAAATTTTTGCTGCAATGAGCAACCGCAACATACCTCGTTGGGGATGGGTCGTCTTTTCTGGGGTGATTAACATCATTTTAGGACTTATGTTAATGGCAGGCTGGCCATATGATAGCGTTTGGGTATTAGGAATGTTTTTAGGTATAGATTTAGTTTTCCAAGGCTTTGCTTATATTGCAATTGGTTTTGCACTGAAAAATCATAGATCTTAAATTTCATTTTATTGCTCACAACATGGCTTGTGAGCAATAAGCCTCAACAGTTCAAAAATAAAACTTTCTAACCAAAAGCAATTATTTATAACTTTTATTGGTTTTCGCTTTGACTTCGCGCATTGACTGTAATATTCGATGATAATTATCTAACCTTGATGGTGCAATCGCGCCTTGTGCAACAGCTTTCTGGAGTAAACATCCCGGTGTATCTAAGTGATTACAATCACGAAATTGGCAACCTCCTAAATAATCATCAAATTCAACAAAACCAGCAATAACTTGCTCTGGCTCTAAATGCCATAAACCAAACTCACGAATTCCTGGTGAATCAATAATATCCCCACCATTTGGTAAATGATAAAGCCGAGTTGAAGTTGTGGTATGTTGGCCAAGCCCAGATATTTCAGATACTTCACCAGTTAGCGTAGCTTGGTTGTGAGGCAATAGTAAATTGATGATACTGGATTTACCGACACCTGATTGACCAACTAAAATAGAAATTTTACCATCTAAAACCTTCTGTAAAGGTTCAATACCTTGTTGTGACTGACATGAAACAAATAAAACCTGATAACCAATTTTAGTGTAAATAAGAAACTGTTGCTCAATTTCTTGTTTTTTTTGCTCATCAAGTAAATCAATTTTATTCAATACGATAATAGGTTTAATTTTCGTCGCCTCACAAGCGACTAAATACCGATCGATGATATTAAACGATAATTCAGGTAAAACGGCTGAAATAATAACAATTTGATCGACATTTGCTGCAACAGGCTTAACTCCATCATAAAAATCAGGCCGTACTAACTCGGAATGACGAGGATGAACTGCTTCAATAATACCATTAGTATTCGGTTCCAAACTCTCACGCCACAATACTTTATCCCCCGTCACTAATGACGGTAAAGTACGGCGAATACTACATCGATAAATAATCCCAGCATTATCTTCAACATCCGCTGATTTGCCAAACCTACTTACCACCACCCCATCACGAGGCGCAGAGAAATTTGATAGATTTTCATCCATCTTAGTTTCTAAACGTTGTTGATGCTTAGCGGCCATACGCCTTTTTTGATTTTTTGAAAGTTGATTTTTTGCCACGGTTGCTAATTTTTTTGGTCAAACAGTTTAGTACTTATGCTACACTACTCAGCATTAAAAAGAAAATTTATACCACAAATTATGACTACTCTATCAAATAATCTGATATGGATTGATCTGGAGATGACAGGCCTCAATCCAAATAGCGATCGCATTATCGAAATCGCAACTATTGTAACTGATTCTAATTTAAATATTCTCGCTGAAGGTCCAGTCATTGCCATTCATCAAACAGATGAACAACTTGCGCTTATGGATGATTGGAATCAAAAAACGCATGGCAAGTCAGGATTAATCGATCGTGTTCGTCAAAGTACGGTTTCAGAACAACAAGCTGAACAACAAACTCTTGCGTTTTTAAAACAATGGGTTCCCGAAAACTGTTCACCAATCTGTGGTAATACGATTGGTCAAGACCGACGTTTTCTGTTTAATTATATGCCAAATCTAGAAAAATATTTTCATTACCGTTATTTAGATGTCAGTACGATTAAAGAATTAGCCAGACGCTGGAAACCTGAAATATTAAAAGGTATCAGTAAACAGAGTTCTCACCAAGCGTTAGATGATATTCGCGACTCAATCGCCGAATTACTTTATTACCGACAACACTTTTTCAATCTAACTAATGAGTAATCATGAATATTTTATATACGATTTTACTTTATTTAATCCAACCGCTTGTCTGGTTTAGACTGCTTTGGCGCAGTCGCAAAGCACCAGATTATCGTAAGCGTTGGTTAGAACGCTATGGATTTTGTAAAAATAAAGTCAAATCAGGTGGAATTTTAGTTCACGCGGTATCTGTCGGCGAAACACTCGCAGCAATTCCATTGATAAAAACACTTCAAAAACAATATCCGCAGTTACCAATTACCGTTACAACAATGACACCTACTGGCTCTAAACAAGTTAAGACGCTACTAAAAGATAGCGTTAGCCATGTCTATTTACCTTATGATTTACCCTGTTCAATACATCGTTTTCTAAAAGCAGTTAAACCTAAATTAGTCATAATCATGGAAACCGAACTTTGGCCAAACTTAATTAGCCAATGCCATAACAAAAAAATCCCATTAATTATTGCTAATGCGCGATTATCTGAACGTTCAGCCAATAGGTATCACAAATTAGGAAAAGCGATTAGTAAACTATTAACTAAAATCAGCACTGTCGCCGCTCAAAACGAACAAGATGGAGAGCGATTTTTATCGTTAGGTTTGCCAAAAGAGCATTTAACCGTAACCGGTAGTATTAAATTTGATATTGAACTAACTGATAAACAAAGTCTTGCGCAATTAAAACAGCAATGGCAATTAAATCGACCAGTTCTTATAGCAGCGAGCACGCATTCAGGTGAAGATGAAATCATTTTATCAGCATTTCAACGACTACTAAAAAATCACTCTAACTTATTACTTATCTTAGTTCCGCGTCATCCAGAACGTTTTAAAACTGTCGAAGCACTAATTTCCGATAATAAGTTGAATTATATCAAACGAAGTACGAAGCAAATCCCTACAGATCAGACACAAGTTATTTTGGGCGACACCATGGGAGAACTATTAGAACTTTATGGTTTAGCTAATATCGCTTTTGTTGGCGGTAGCTTAATTGAACATGGTGGTCACAATCCATTAGAACCGGCACTACACCATATTCCAATTATTAGCGGTAAATACTTTTTTAACTTTAAAGTCATTTGTGAACAGTTAATTGAAGCTAATGGTATGTTGATATGTGACAGCACAGCTGATTCACTCTATTCAACGGTAAACAGCTTATTGAATGACGACAATCGTTGTCAGCAAATCGGCGAAAACGCATACCAAGTATTAAAAAGAAACCAAGGCGCACTAAATCGCCTACTTAAGGTTATCCATCACTATCTTGAACCATATAAGGATAACCTATGAATAACAAACAGGGAGTATTGATTGTTAATTTAGGTACACCAAGTGCTGCAACGCCAGAGGCAATTCGCTCTTACCTAACAGAGTTTTTACTCGATCGTCATGTTGTCGATCTTCCAGCTTTTATTTGGTATCCAATACTAAAATACCTAGTATTGCCTAAACGCGTCCCCTACATCATCAACCATTATCAAAAAATATGGATAAATGATCAATCACCGTTAATCCATTACAGTAAACGCTTGATGAATCAATTACAACAAGCATTACCTGATATACAATGCGAATTAGCCATGACCTATGGTGAACCGAGCTTACAATCCGCACTAAATAATTTAAAATCATGTCAAAAAGTAACACTATTACCGTTATTCCCACAATACTCTACAACTACAACACAGGCAGTATTCGATAAAGTTAAGCAACTTATTTGTGATAGTGCATTCAAGATTAACTATATTCGTGATTATGCAGATGACGAAAGTTATATCGATGCACTTTATTCACAAGTGCAACAAGCTTTTTCAACGCAAGGACAACCTGATGTATTGCTTCTTTCCTATCATGGCATACCTCAACGCTATATTGATAAACGGCAAGATGACTATGTGCAAAGATGCCAGTTAACAACCCAGTTATTGATAAAAAAATGCCAAGATAATGGTATCGACTTACCAATCAAAATGGCTTATCAATCAAAATTCGGTAAAGGAAAATGGGTTGAACCAAACACCAGCGATATATTAGAAAACTTAGCTAAAACTGGGACTGACCATGTCCATGTTATCTGCCCTGGTTTTTCGGCGGATTGCATTGAAACACTTTATGAAATTGATGAGCAAAACCGAGAAATATTTTTAAATGCGGGTGGTAAACAGTTTTATTATATTCCAGCCTTAAACGATACGCCATTACAGGTGGAATTAATCAAAAATATACTTCAAAAACCCCGCTCCTCAACTTTTTTTGATTAATTAAAACTTATTTTAACGATAACTCACTATCCCATATATTATCTACTGACCATAAAATTGATTACGATTAAAGCTAAATAACCAACTAATTTAACCTAAATGATAACCTGTGTTAGGATGATAGTTAAAAATTATCTGCGCTCAAAGGAGAATTATCGATGAAAATAATCATCATTGGCGCTCAAGCAGCTGGAGCAAGTGCTGCTGCAAAAGCCAAAAGAAGGGACCCCAATGCGACAATCTGTATCTATGAAAAATCAGATATAGTTTCATTTGGAGCTTGTGGATTACCTTATTTTATTGGCAATCATTTTGGCGATGAAAATGAAATGATATCCAGAACGCCAGAACAATTTGCTAAAGATGGCATTGAAATCAAAACATTACATGAAGTTATTGCTATTGATCCTCAATTAAAAAAAATCACCATCAAAGACATCAAAAACAATAATTGTTTTGAAGACGATTATGATAAGTTACTCATTGCCGTTGGGGCAACACCGATAATTCCACCTTTAAAAAATCTACAATTGGAAAATATTTTCACTTTACGTGATATGTATGATGGTCTGGCAATAAAAAAAGCTTTAAACCAAAATAGTAATGTCGTGGTCATTGGTGCCGGCTATATCGGGCTAGAAATCACTGAATCGTTAGTAAAATTGAATAAAAATGTAAAATTAATTCAATTAGATGATAGAGTATTGACCGATGCCTTCGATCCAGAACTTACTGAGATAATTGAAGAAAATCTAAAACAACATTGTGATTTACATCTACAAGAGCAAGTACAAGGCTTTGAAGGTGAACAAAAAGTTACTCATGTTATCACCGATAAAGCTAAATATCCCGCCGACATTGTCATTATTGCCACAGGAGTAAAGCCTAATAGCGAAGTTTATAAACATCTCAATATTGAAACTCTTAGTAATGGTGCAATTGTCGTTGATAATTATGGACAAACTAACATAGCTGATATTTATGCTGCAGGCGACTGTGTCGCGCTTCATCATCGCGTTAGCCAATCAATGACTTATATTCCATTAGCGACCGGAGCGAACAAATTAGGTAAAATTGTTGGTGACAATTTAGCAGGCGGTAACAATCAATTCCCAGGAACCCTTGGGACATCAGCATTAAGAGTATTTGATATTGAAGCCGGTCGAACAGGATTAACCGAACAACAAGCTATTAAAGCTGGTATCCCATACAAAACAGTAGTAGTTAAAGATAAAAATCATAGTAACTATGTTGAAGGGCAAACTAGCGTCACGGCTAAACTTATTTATCACGCCGAAACTCGTATTTTATTAGGTGGACAGATTGCTGGGGGCAGTGGTGCTGTATTAAGAACGAATAGTTTAGCCACCGCTATTTGGGCTAATATGAAAATTGATGAATTAGCCATGATGGACTTTTTATATGCACCACCTTTTTCAAGACCATGGGATATTTTAAATATCGCTGGGGGCATTGCTAAATAGTATTGAAATATTTCAAATATTTGCAAAATTATTAAAATTCAAAATATGTGGTTTGGTTTTAATCCAAACCATAAAAGATTATTAAAAATTAATTCAATTTTATCCAAAAGCTGGGGGTAAACATGTCAGATGCCATTTTTCAGGGCACTTTTTTCGAAAAGTTCTTATCCATCACCCATTATCAAACTTTAATCGGGATTGGTTTATTACTGCTTTGCTTTTTTGCCGTCATGCGACCGATGCAAACCAAAAAAGTTAATTTTTCTATTAGAATGTTAGTCGGATTGGTGCTTGGTGCTGTTATTGGTTTAGGTATTCAAGCTGCAGCCGGTTTTCCAGAAAGTTCAACTGTTTGGATGCAAGAAACAGCAACATGGTATGGTTTGTTTGGTCGTGCCTTTATTGCCTTCATACGCATGTTAGTGATTCCATTAATTTTTGTCTCAATTGTAAAAGTGATTATTGATTTTTCTGGTAAAGACAATTTGCCGAAAATAGCATTCAGAGGAATTTTTTGGTTACTATTCACTACAGCCATCGCTTGTATTGTCGGTATTATTTTAGCAAATTTATTATCATTAGGTGAGTTGAGTTCAGCATCAGCCAAAACGGCTACCGCCAAACAATATACCAATATTATTGACACTTTCGTGAATCTTATTCCAAGTAATATCATCGGCTCTATGATAAAAGAGAATATTGTAGGCTTAGTTATCTTTTCAGCATTGATGGGACTTGCCGCAAACCGAATGGAAAAAAAGAATCCACAACCTATTGCTCTTTTTAAAACCTTTATTGAAGCACTTTATAAAATTATCATGTCAATTGCCATGACGGTTATTAAATATATGCCTTATGCGGTGATTGCTTTACTTGCTCGTACAATTATTTCAAACGGTATCCCAGCAATTATTGATGTATCAAGCTTTGTATTAGCGATTTACCTTGCAACCATAATAATGCTTGTTGTGCATATTGTGATTGTCATGCTTCATGGAATTTCACCTATCGTATTTATCAAAAAAGCACTTGGCACATGGTTACTTGCTTTCACTAGCCGCTCATCTGTTGGTACATTACCGATGACGATCTCAACATTGACCGTCAGAATGGGCGTCAATACAGGTACAGCGAATCTAGTTGGCTCACTCGGAAGTACAATGGGAATGAATGGCTGCGCTGGCTTTTTCCCAGCCTTACTTGCGGTTATGGTTGCTCATATGGTGGGTATTAATACTGATATTCAATTCTATATAATGCTAGTCATTGTGGTAGTTATCGGATCAATTGGTATCGCTGGTATTCCAGGCACTGCAACAGTTGCAGCAACTGTCGTACTTTCAGGCATGGGTATGGCTGAATACTTCCCATTAATTGGTATGGTGTTAGCCGTCGATCCAATCATTGATATGGCTAGAACGTTAGCTAATGTTTCTGGATCAATGACCGCTGCAATAGCAACCGATCATGAAGTCGGATTAATGAATATGGATATTTATAATGATCCTAATGTGACTTTGGATAATGAACAGTCTGAAGTTTAACAATAAAGATAATTTTCAGTTTAATTTAATTAACAAAAAGACGCCAATTGGCGTCTTTTTATATCAGCGGAAAAACAAAATTAAATGGTTTTTAACCATGCTTTAACATCATCACCCAAACTTTTGTGACGCATTGCGTATTGTACAAAAGTTTGTACATAACCCAATTTATTTCCACAGTCGTGGCTTCGGCCTTTAATACAGTATGCATCCACTCGATCTTCATCAAGTAACATCGCAATTGCATCAGTCAATTGAATTTCACCTCCAGCACCTAAAGGCGTTTTAGCTAAAAGTGGCCAAATTTTTTCAGATAAAACGTAACGCCCAACAACTGATTGGTTAGATGGAGCTTCTTCTATTGACGGTTTTTCAACTACACTATACATTTGCGCTATATTACCAGCTGATAACTCTTCACCACGGCAGTCAACAATACCATAAGATGAAACAAGATCTTTTGGTACAGGTTCGACCATGATTTGGCTATGTTTAGTGTTATGATAATTATTAATCATCGCCGCTAAATTATCTTGAGCAAGATCACTATCATACTCATCAATAATCACATCCGGTAATACTACAGCAAAAGGCTCATCACCAACTAAAGGATAAGCACAAAGTACAGCATGACCAAGTCCTTTTGCTAATCCTTGGCGAACACTAGTAATCGTCACGTTTTTTGGCAGAATCCCTTGTACTTCTTGCAAAAGTTGACGTTTAACTCGGGCCTCAAGCATAGCTTCAAGCTCAAAACTGGTGTCAAAGTGATTTTCTATAGAATTTTTAGACGAGTGCGTTACAAAAATAATTTCAGTTATCCCTGCCGCAATACACTCTTTGACAACATACTGAATAAGTGGTTTATCAACCACAGGTAACATCTCTTTAGGAATCGCTTTGGTTGCAGGTAACATTCTTGTGCCAAGACCAGCAACAGGAATAACTGCTTTTTTAACTTTTCCTTTAACAGATGATTCAAAATTTAATGGCATTTTAATTCCTTAAAA
Organism: Gilliamella sp. B3023; assembly: GCF_026536845.1. Lineage (NCBI taxonomy): Bacteria > Pseudomonadati > Pseudomonadota > Gammaproteobacteria > Orbales > Orbaceae > Gilliamella > Gilliamella sp. B3023. The sequence continues at coordinate 76,363 of NZ_JAFNNH010000006.1, read as the reverse complement.
TAATAAAATGATAAATTAATTATATTGTTATGACTTTTACATTGTCCTTCAACAAAGGTATTTACAACTCGCTCTGATCTTAATATATAAGCAGCCCAAATACCGCTCCAAATGAGTTGTTTTACTGTTTTAGCTATCTCTCTTGATTCGATCGGAAGTTTAGTATAATGATAACAAAGATATTGGTCCAAAAGAAGAAATGAACATGAAGTGACTAGATAACCTAGCATATAATAAGGAAATTTATAGTTTTTAGTAAAAAAAAGATAGAGCAAATAAATAGCAAAAAGAATTAAAATTGCGTTTAGACCTATTTCTACAAATAAAATCCAACTAATATTAGGAATATATTGGTCAGAAACTTGATTAATAAAATCACTCCCATGGAACTTCAAAGTCATTACAATAAAGCCAATAGTGAATAGATTTAGTACAAGCGTAAATACGATGAATATTGCAACAACTATAAGCCAGCCACCTAATCCTTTAAGTTTTGGATTATCCGTCATATAAAGATCCTTAATTAATAATAGATAAATCATTAAATTTAATTAATGACGAATTATCACTGTCTTTAGCTAAAGAATCAATGGAAATATAAACAATTTGACACGTTTCTAACACAGCTTCTTTAACAACAAACTTTGCTTTACGATCGCGTTCTTCTTTCTGTTTGGCGCTAATGTAAAGATCATCATAACCATCATCATACATTGATGCTCTTTCAAATATATTAGTACTACGCCAAAAAGTCTCTTTTGGATAATCTCGCTCAAAAGTTTGACCTGTTAATTTGCCTTTTAAGCCAGCATAACTCATGGGTAAGTGTCGACTAGCTCGACTTTGTGAAAGATAAATATGGGGATATTGTGTAAGATTGGATTCAAGTTGGTTTAACTTAAATTCAACACCAGAACGATTTTGATACTGGCAATTATCCATGATTAAAGGTGCAGTTCGAAAGTTCAACGAACCACACCCTACAAGTAAAAATGCTAAAATAAATAGTCGATACATATGGTTTTGTTTGCTTTTAAGAAGCTATAAGCAAACCCATTTATTATTTACAATTTTTCACTAACATCTTCGGCAGTATTGGTAATAGCTTTACCGCCTGATTGCACGTCTTTACCTACACCTTTAACCGTGTTACAACCTACTACAAGTGTTGTCATCGCGATACTTACCAATAAAATAAATACTTTACGTAACATGTGATTCTCCTCTAGTTAGTCACATTATGATTTGATTGTGGCAAATGCTTCTGCTACACGATGTATATTATGGTGATTTAAACCCGCCACACACATTCTTCCGCTGCCCACCAAATAAACAGCGAAATCATCTTTTAGTTGTGCGACTTGCTCTTTAGAAAAACCGGTATAACTAAACATACCTCTTTGTTTAAGTAGGTAGTCAAAATTCTGTTTAGGTGCTGCTGTTTTTAATAAATCGACTAATGTTGAGCGCATGCTAACAATACGATTACGCATTGATTCGACTTCTTTAAACCATAAAGCTTTAAGTTCAGCATTATTTAATACGTATGATACAAGTTGTGCACCGTAAGCGGCAGGACTAGAATAATTTCGACGAACCGTTGCTTGTAATTGACCAAACACTCGATTAGCCACTTGGTTATTATCACATAAAACGGATAAACCGCCCACTCGCTCACCATAAAGTGAAAAAGTTTTAGAAAACGAATTGCTGATAAACCCACACAATCCTCGCTCAGCCACTTTTTTTATTGCATAACTATCACTTTCGATACTTTCGCCAAAACCTTGGTAAGCGATATCCATAAATGGAATGAGATCTCGGTTTTGTAGAACATCAATCACTTTGTCCCATTGTTGGTTTGTTAATTCTGCACCAGTTGGGTTATGGCAGCAAGGATGCAATAACACAATACTTTTAGCTGGTAAGGTATTAAGTGTTTCAAGCATCGCATCAAAATTCACGCCACAAGTCTGAGGATCAAAATAAGGGTATTTATTTACCTTAAATCCTGCGCCATTAAAAATGGCAATATGATTCTCCCAAGTTGGATCACTAACCCAAACTTGAGAATCAGGAAAATAACGATATAAAAAGTCAGCACCGACTTTCAGCGCACCTGATCCCCCTAATGTTTGAACAGTGGCTATCCGCTTTGTTTGAAAAGCAGGATTATCTTCACCAAAAAGCAATGATTGGATTGCCTGACAATAACTCGGTAAGCCACTCATCGGCAAATAAAGTTGTGCGCCTTGTTGATGATGATAAATATAGTCACGAGCCGTTTTAATACACGATAATTGAGGAACCACACTTTTTTCATCATAATAATAACCAATACTCAAATTGGTCTTGTTTTCGCGCTTATCATTATTGAATTCAGCAACTAATGATAGTATTGGATCCCCTGCGTACGACTCTACTTTTTCAAACATTTTCCCAACCTAATTAAATCAGTAAATATCAATAGATAATTGTAGATTATTGCACCAACTTAATTGGCAATCAATCACTAAATAATAGTTTAAATATAAATAATTTTAGGATAATAAAATAGACCGTTTAAAAGACTGATTTGGATATAAAACGTTAGAATAGATGGTCAAAAAAGGGATTTTAAATAAAAAAACCTCAAAAACCCCGTTCCTCAACTTTTTTTACTTCATTAGCACCTTTCGGTGCTAACAATTATAAGTCGATTATTTAACCGCAATAACTTCTATTTCAACTTTCGCATCTTTAGGAATGCGAGCAACTTGCACACAAGAACGAGCAGGGAATGTTGCCTGATTCTCTGTAAAAAATGCCTCATAGACACTATTCACATCCGCAAAATCATTCATATCCGCTAAAAAAATCGTCGTTTTAACGATATTTTTAACTTGATATCCTGCCTCAGTAACAATTGCTTTTACATTCGCTAAACTTTGTTTAGCTTGCTCTTTGACACAACTTGGCATCTCACCTATAGCTGGATTAATTGGAATTTGACCTGAAGCAAATAACATGTTGCCCAAATCAACACCTTGAACATAAGGGCCAATAGCTGCTGGTGCTTTGTTGGTATTAACAACTTTTACCATATATGATTTCTCCTTTCATCTTGTTATGCATCTCATTTCAACAGGAACCAAATTTGGTGTCAAGTCATGGTAAATTTATGATCATGGGACTTCTGCCAATTTTCTGATATGATAGTTGAAAATTTTTTCATTTGTTGAGAGTTAGCATGTTTGAGAATTTAACTGACCGTTTATCACAGACATTTCGCAATATTAGTGGGCGTGGACGCTTATCTGAAGATAATATCAAAGATACCCTACGTGATGTCCGTATGGCATTACTTGAGGCTGATGTTGCCCTACCTGTGGTACGAGAATTTATTAACCAAGTTAAACAAAAAGCTGTTGGTTTAGATGTTAATAAAAGCCTAACACCAGGCCAAGAATTCATCAAAATCGTTCAAGCAGAACTTACTACAGCTATGGGTGAAGTTAATAGTTCACTTAACTTAGCCACCCAGCCTCCAGCCGTCATTCTCATGGCAGGTTTGCAAGGTGCGGGTAAAACTACCAGCGTTGCAAAACTAGCAAAATTTTTAAAAGAAAAACAGAAAAAGAAAGTGTTAGTTGTCTCTGCCGACGTTTATCGCCCTGCGGCAATAAAACAGTTAGAAACACTAGCTAAAGCAATTGATGTGGAGTTCTTCCCGTCAGATATCAATCAAAAACCTATTGATATTGTTAACAAAGCAATTTCACATGCTAAATTACAATTTTTTGATGTCCTTATTGTCGATACCGCTGGTCGATTACATGTCGATAGCGAGATGATGGATGAAATCAAAGCACTGCATGATGCAATCAATCCAATTGAAACGTTATTTGTGGTCGATGCCATGACCGGGCAAGATGCTGCTAATACGGCAAAAGCATTTAATGATGCATTACCTTTGACCGGGGTTATTTTAACTAAGGTGGATGGTGATGCTCGTGGCGGTGCAGCGTTATCGATTCGTCATATTACCGGTAAACCAATCAAATTCTTAGGGATGGGTGAAAAGACGGATGCATTAGAACCTTTTTATCCTGACCGTATCGCTTCACGTATTTTAGGGATGGGTGATGTACTCTCTTTAATTGAAGAGTTACAGAGTAATGTTGATCGTGAAAAGGCAGAGAAAATCGCCAAAAAACTCAAAAAAGGTGATAAGTTTGATTTTAATGACTTCCAAGATCAACTTCGACAAATGCGTAATATGGGTGGAATGGGCGCTATGCTGGCTAAACTACCTGGCGTTGGTCAACTTCCTGATCATATCAAAGCACAAATGGATGATAAAATCACCATCAAGATGGAAGCCATAATTGGTTCGATGACATTAAAAGAACGAGCTAATCCCGAAATCATCAAAGGCTCACGCAAACGCCGTATTGCTAATGGTTCAGGTACCCAAGTGCAAGATGTTAACAAGCTGCTTAAGCAGTTTGAAGATATGCAAAAAATGATGAAAAAGATGAAAGGTGGTGGCATGATGAAGATGATGCGCCAAATGAAAGGTCTAATGGGTGGAGGCATGGGCTTCCCACCTAGATAACATTTTACTTCGCTTTTCTTTCAATAAAATACTATCGTGCAAAGTTACACGATAGTATTTCAATAAACTCAATTTTCTCGATTTAGCGCTTTAATTTTAGTTGGACGCTGCATAGTTAATACAGTACCAATCGATGAAACTATAATAAATAAAATAGCAATCCATTGATAATGAGTTAACTGTTCGTGTAAAACAATTAATCCAGAAAACGCAGCAAATACAGGTGACAAGCTCATCAAAGTACTAAAAGTTTGTGCGGGTAATCGTGGCAAAGCGATCATATCCAGGCCATATGGAATAGCAGACGCCAATAATGAAACGACAAAAACGAGAGGCAACAGATCCATCGAAAACATGGTGCTACCACTGTGCCATACACCAATAGGAAAGAGTAATATTGAGGCAATAATCGAACCTACCGCAACACTTGAGGCACCATAAATTTCACCCGCTTTTCGCCCAAAAACAATATAACCAGCCCAACAGCTTCCTGCACATAAAGCTAGTAATATACCGATAGGATCCAAATCGTTAGAAGCCTGATGAATAGGAAGCAACATCCCCAATCCAATGATCGCAATAGCTAACCAAACAAAATCAGTTAATCGGCGCCCAGAAAACATCGCAACCATAATTGGTCCAGTTAACTCTATTGCCACAGCAATTCCTATTGGGATTCGAGATATGGCATTATAAAAAGCCAAATTCATACATCCCATAGCGACACCATACAGAATAATATATTTAATGGCTGACTTAGTAATAGTTTTACGCCAAGGTTTAAAGATTATTACCAATAAAATCGCTGAGAAAAACAACCGCCATGCTGTCATCGCCTCAGGCCCTAGTACAGGAAACAAGTATTTAGCAAATGAAGCACTTGCTTGCACTGATATCATCGAAATAAAAATTAAAAAAACAGGCCAAGATCTTTTGAGCATAATGACTACCTAGATTAAAGTAATTGCATATTAAGGGAAGCAATTTGTTTATACAGCAACGTAAAATCAATTTTCGTATAAATAATATTTTTTAAATATCACATCACGTTTAGTTATCCCTTTTTACTGATAGTAAAGCCAGATCTTGTAGCGCTTTTTTATAAGGGGAATCAGGTAAGATTGAAATAACATTGAATGCTTTATTGGCCTCTTGTTGAGCCGTTTTTAAAGTAAATTCAAGAGATCCACACGACTGCATAACTTTTAAAATATGATCTAATAAATGCCTGCCATTACCTTGCTCGATAGCTTGACGGATTAACGTCGCATCTTCTGAATTAGCATGATGCATTGCATGCAATAATGGTAAGGTTGGTTTACCTTCATTGAGATCATCACCCAAATTTTTACCTAATTTTTGATTACTATCCGCACTATAATCTAATAAGTCATCAATAATTTGAAAGGCGGTTCCCAAGTATTTTCCATACTCTTGCAGTGCAAATTCTTGCTCTGGTGTTGCTCCTGCTAATACTGCTGCTGAATGCGATGTTGCTTCAAACAGTCTTGCTGTTTTGCGATAAATAACTTGTAAGTATTGCTCTTTAGTAATATCAGGATCATTACAATTTATCAGCTGTTGAACTTCACCTTCAGCAATAATATTTGTTGCTTCTGACATTATCGTCAAGACTTTGAATGATTCTGTGCGTACCATCATTTGGAAAGATCTTGTGTAAATATAATCACCAACTAAGACACTTGCCGCATTACCAAATAGCGCATTAGCAGTTGATTTACCTCGCCGTAAATCAGATTCATCAACAACATCATCATGCAATAAAGTTGCAGTGTGAATAAATTCGATAAAAGCTGCGGTAATAATATGTTTATCACCCTGATAATTAAGCGCTTTAGCTATTAACAAGGCAATAACTGGGCGAATCCGTTTTCCACCACTACTAATGATGTAATTCCCTAATTGATTAATTAGTACAACATCGGAACTAAGTTCTGCTTGTATTGCTTCATTAACTTTAACTAAATCATCTTGCACTAGATCGAGTATTTGTTTTATCGATGGATTATTCATCAGTCTAACCACTACAAATGGGAGATATTTATTTACTATTATCTGATAAATATTTTTATGCAACAAGTACTGCTAAATCATATTTAAAAAAATACTACAAATGATAAGCATTTTCATTTAGAATACACACCTTAAATGAACATTAATTACTGTTATGAAGATCAACTTTGATATAGATATCAACAACGAAAAAGAGCCGCAATCACCTGCTTCTAATAAGCAAAAGGATGCCTATATATATACATCGATCTCTGTAATATCACATTTATTTTTATTTGGATTATTGTTCAGCTCTGCTCTATTTGCAAATAATATCGTTGTTGATGAAGGTGATAATTCAATTAAAGCTGTTATGATTGACCTTACTCAGTTAGCAGCTCCGGAACAATCATTGGTTGAAGAAACACCTGAAATCAAAGGTGCTGAAAACAGTGAAATCATTGACAATAAACCAATTGAAGAACCAGTCGTAGAGCCAGAAGTCGTTGAAGAAAAGATTCCGGAACCTACACCTGAAATAGAACAAAAAAAACCAGCAACAGAGCCAGATAAACCAGTTATTGTTAAACCTAAACCAAATAAGAAAAAACCACCGACACAAAAATCATCTCGTCAACAAGTTAGACAAGATGTGACAAGTGATAATATAGCAAATACTTCAGTAGCTCCTAAAATATCTGATAATCGACAATATTCTGGTAATCCCTCTCCAATTAGTCGTAATCGACCAGAATATCCTCGAAGAGCACTAGATATGCGCTTAGAAGGTTATGTTGTTGCTATGTTTGATGTAACCAGTGAGGGCCGTGTTGAAAATATTAGGATTATTGAAGCCCAACCTAATAATATTTTTAATCGCTCGGTTATCTCAGCAATGAAAATGTGGAAATATAAGCCGATTGCCGGAAAAGATCTCAAAATAAAAATTGTTTTCAATCGTGATAGTTCAATTAGCTTAGGAAGCAATTAATCACTCATTCCTTAATCAATAACTATTATTAAATAAAAAACTGTAAAAGCACTAATTTTATAATTCAATTAGTGCTTAGTTGATAAATAGTTTATCTATTCTTTTGCATTAAAAGTTCAATTTCCTGCGGTTGTTTAGGTACCGTTGAGGTTAAAATTTCGTTGCCAGATTCGGTAACCAAAATATTATCTTCGATACGAATCCCAATACCTTTATAACATTCTGGCACATCAGCATCTTTATTAATATAAAGTCCAGGCTCAACGGTTAAGACCATACCCGGAGCGAGTATGCGATCACGATCACTGCCAACATCATGCACATCAATACCTAACCAGTGACCTAATCCATGCATATAGAATGCTAAATAAGCTTTGTTTGTAATCAATGTTTCAACATCACCTTGCATAATTCCAAGCTTAACTAATCCTTCAACCATAATCCGAATAATTTTTTGATTAACTAATGATATTGAGGTGCCTGGTTTCAATAATTTGATAGCTGTACATTGCGCAGTTAACACAATGTTATATATTTCGAGTTGTGCTTGACTAAATTTACCATTAATCGGAAATGTTCGAGTAATATCACCTGCATAATAATGATATTCACAACCTGCATCAATTAAGACTAAATCGCCATCTTTGAGCGTGTCGCTATTATTTTCATAATGCAATATACAACCATTATTACCTCCGCCAACAATAGTATTATATGACGGCCATCGAGCGCCATGCCATGCAAACTCATGTAATATTTCAGCTTCTAATTGATATTCATACCAATTAGCCTGGCATTTTTGCATTGCCCGAATATGTGCTTGAGCACTGATTTCGCACGCTTTACGTAAAAGAGCCATTTCATATTCAGACTTAAACATTCGCATTTCATGAACAATTGGTCGCCAATCAATAACTGTACTCGGCGCAGAAAGTTTGAATCGAGCACCTTGCCGTAATGTATTGATTGCTTTCTTAATTATCTCGTCAGCATAATCATATAGTTGGTCTGCATAATAAATTGCTTTTTTTCCATTTATTAAATTTGGTAAAACACTCTCTATATCATCGAAAAGATAAGCCTCATCGACTAAAATCTTTGTTAATGCCTCTTGCTGGCCTAAGCGGTAGCCAGTCCATGTTTCGGCTAAAGGATCTTTTTTACGATTGAATAAAATATATCGTCCTTGACCGTCTTGTTGTTTAATTATTGCCAAAAGCGCTTCTGGCTCTGCAAAAAAAGTAAAATACCAAAAGTCACTATCTTGTCTATAAGGATAGTGGGTATCATTACTTCGTTTAACTTCTGGTGAAGCAAAAAATAAGGCAATGCTATTTGGCTCCATCTGAGCCAATAATTTATTTCGCCGATCTAGCAGTTCTGTCTTGGTCTGAATATCTATCATAGCGTTTACCTTAATAATCAGTAATCTTGAATATTAGTGAAGTGTTGGTGTGATATCGGGTTCATTAAATTCATCAAAACATAACATCGCCGTAATGCGAACGTACTCTTTGATCTCTTCAAATGCAAAGCCCAGCTCTTGCTGATCTTCATCTTCATCATAACCGAGTTTAGCTATTTGTCTTAGATCATATATTGCTTCACCCACATCACCTTTAACTCGATTAAGTTTAGGTTGAACTAAACCAATACCCAATAAAAAATGATTTACCCATCCCACTAAATCGTCAATTTGCGTAAACAAATCTTGCTCACCAAGTAGAAGTTGGAACTCAAAATCTTCATCAATAAATTGTTGTTTAGTTGTATGATATAACTCTTCCACTTCCTTATTTAAAGGTTCAGCTATTTTTTGCCCATCATTCAACATGTCTTGAACTAACACTCTCCAACTTTCGTCATGATTTCCTCCAGCTAATAAGCCAGATAAGAATCCATGTAATTCAGCTGCAGTTATGCCAACTTTATTTTGGATAAGTTGACGATTAAGCTCGTCATAAATCTTGGTATTAGTCATTAACTCCACCTTATTAGTTTATAATAATAGTGAAAATACATCCCTCTGCACTTTCACTCATTATTAGTATATAATTTGTGCCTAGCTGTAAATAATAAACAGGTTATTGTGCTTTATAAAGGAATTATTTTGAACATTTTTAGATTAATTTTAACATCACTATATATAGTTATATCGTTAACTGCTTGTAGTTCATGGCTGAAAAATAAAGGTGTGATTGTTCTTGATGTACAGAATAATACCTATATAACCAGCCAAGACTTACCTAAAGATTATCAGTTAGGCAATGGAGAACAAGAACTTGATAAGTTTGAAGCTTTCTGCCGAGACGAGATCCGTGCCTCACAACTAGATGGTAGTGAAGAGATGGTATTTGAAAATATCAAACGAGGAATTCACGGTCAGGTTGAATTTAAAAAATGTAGTGATAGAGTCACTCGAATTTACCGATATTAATAAATATTTCAGCTTACTTTGTAAAGTATCGCTAATAAGATTGACTAATTGTCACATATCCGTGAAATCTTACTAGCCTTTCAAGCTGTTTTTATTTATATTGTCGCATGAACAAATATATTTTTGGGAGTAAAATAATTATGTACAAGCAAGATGTAACTATTACTGCATCGAACGGTCTTCACACCCGCCCTGCTGCACAATTTGTAAAGGAAGCTAAAAACTTCAATTCTGAAATTACTGTCACATCAAATGGAAAAAGTGCAAGTGCTAAAAGCTTATTCAAATTACAAACATTAGGCTTAACTCAAGGTACAACTATTACTATTTCAGCCGAAGGTGAAGATGAAAAAGAAGCAGTAACTCATTTAGTAAAATTAATTCCTGAATTGGAATAATACTCCCATGTTAGCGTTGAACGGTTTTAATATTAGATAAGGATTAAATGTTATGGTATCAGGTATACTTGTTTCCCCAGGTATCGCTTTTGCAAAAGCGCTATTATTAAAAGAAGAACCTATTGTTATAAATAATAGGCAAATTCTTGATAACAAAATTGACGCTGAAATTGATCGTTTTAAAGAAGCACGTGAAAAATCAAGCGAACAATTACATGCGATCATGGAACGAGCTAAAACCACTTTAGGTGAGGATAAAGCTGCTATTTTTGAAGGTCATATCATGCTTCTTGAAGATGAAGATCTTGAACAAGAAGTTATTTCACGCATTAAAAGTAAACACTCAAGTGCTGACGCAGCTGTCCAATCTGTATTTGAAACCCAAGCAAAAGAGTTAGAAAATTTAGATGATGAATATCTAAAAGAACGTGCTGCCGATATCCGTGATATTGGTAAACGACTACTAAAAAATATTTTAGGCATTGAAATTGTTGATCTAAGTGCTATTAGCCAACCTTGTATTTTAGTTGCGACTGATTTAACACCGTCTGAAACTGCACAATTAAATTTAGATATGGTGTTAGGTTTCATCACTGATGCGGGAGGGCGCACTTCACATACATCAATCATGGCCCGTTCATTAGAAATTCCAGCAATCGTGGGTACATCTAATGCAACACAAGAAATCAAACAAGGTGATTTTGTTATTTTAGATGCAATCAACAATGCTATCTACATTAATCCAGATCATGCAACTCAAGAAAAACTAAAACAAGTACAAACGAAATATCTTGCGGATAAAGAAGAGTTAGCAAAATTAAAAGATCTGCCGGCTGTTACACTTGATGGTCATCAAGTTGAAATTTGTGCAAATATTGGTACTGTTCGTGATATTGCTGGTGCAGATCGTAATGGTTATGAAGGTGTTGGGCTTTATCGTACAGAATTCTTATTCATGGATCGTGAAGCTTATCCTAATGAAGATGAACAATTCAAAGCATATAAAGAGGTTGCTGAATCAACTAATGGCCTATCAGTTATTGTTCGTACAATGGATATCGGTGGAGACAAAGATGTACCATATATGCATTTACCAAAAGAAGAAAATCCATTCTTAGGTTGGCGTGCAATTCGTATCTGTTTAGATCGTAAAGAAATACTACATGCACAATTACGAGCAATCTTACGCGCTTCTGCATTTGGTAAATTGCGTATTATGTTCCCAATGATTATTTCGGTAGAAGAAATTCGTATTCTAAAATCTGAAATTAATATCCTTAAAGAACAATTAACATCTGAAGGTAAAGCATTCGATAAAAGCATTGAAATTGGTGTGATGATCGAAACACCAGCTGCTGCGGTTATTGCTAGACATTTAGCTAAAGAAGTTGATTTCTTTAGTATTGGAACTAACGATTTAACCCAATATACCCTTGCTGTTGACCGTGGTAATGAGCTTATTTCACATCTTTATAATCCACTTTCACCATCAGTATTAACATTGATTAAAAATGTAATTGATGCTTCTCACAAAGAAGGTAAATGGACAGGAATGTGTGGAGAGCTTGCTGGTGATGAAAGAGCAACAATTTTATTACTAGGTATGGGGCTTGATGAGTTCAGTATGAGTGCGGTATCAATTCCTAAAATCAAAAAATTAATTCGTAATACTAATTATGAAGAAGCGAAGAAATTTGCTGATACTGTTCTTGAAAAAGCAACAGCTAAAGAAATAACCGATTTAATTGAAAAATATACTGCTGAAAAGCAAATTTGTTAGGAGGCAATGATGGGTTTATTCGATAAAATAAAGCAATTTGTATCTGATGATAACAAAAACAGCATCGAAATTATTGCACCTCTTAGTGGTGAAATCGTTAAGATCGAAGATGTGCCAGATGTAGTTTTTGCAGAAAAAATCGTTGGTGATGGTGTTGCTATAAAACCTTCTGGTAATAAAATTGTAGCACCATTAAATGGTAAAATTGGTAAAATTTTTGAAACCAATCATGCATTTGCTATTGAATCAGATGAAGGTATCGAACTTTTTGTTCATTTCGGTATAGATACGGTGGAATTAAAAGGTGAAGGTTTTACACGAGTTGCCGAAGAAGGACAACAAGTTAAAATTGGAGATACTATCATCGAAATCGATCTGCCTTTACTTGAAAGTAAAGCCAAATCAGTGTTAACACCAGTCGTGATATCTAATATGGAAACTGTTGTTGAATTAACTAAGTTATCCGGCTCAGTTGAGGCAGGTAAAACACCAATTATGCGTGTTAAAAAATAACATCGCACAAAGTTACTACTCATAAAAAAACCTTCAGTTTTCACTGAAGGTTTTTTATTGAAAATAATCAAACATAGAGTTCAAATAATTCGTTTAACGCCATTTTTTGTATTGATTAATCAAGCTGTTGGTTGATTCATCATGCGAGCTGACTGGTTTATCATCAGCAAGTTCAGGTAAAATGCGACCAGCTAACTGTTTACCCAATTCAACCCCCCACTGATCGAAGCTAAAGATATTTAAAATAACACCTTGCGTGAAGATTTTGTGCTCATACATCGCCACTAATGCGCCTAAAGTGTACGGTGTAATTTTTTTCACTAAAATAGAGTTAGTCGGTTTATTGCCTTCAAAAACTTTAAATGGAACAATAGATTTAACTTCTTCAAGCTTTTTACCAGCAGCAAGAAACTCTTGTTCTACTTGTTGAGCAGTCTTACCAAAAGCTAAAGCTTCTGTTTGAGCAAAAAAGTTAGAAAGCAATTTAGGATGATGATCGCCAACTGGATTATGACTAATTGCCGGTGCAATAAAATCACAAGGAATAAGTTTAGTACCTTGGTGAATTAATTGATAAAACGCATGTTGACCATTTGTCCCTGGTTCACCCCAAATAATAGGACCTGTAGTATAAGTAGTCTTGTTGCCATTACGATCAACACTTTTACCATTTGATTCCATATTCCCTTGCTGAAAATAAGCTGCAAAGCGATGCATATATTGATCATAAGGTAGAATTGCCTCGGTTTCTGCACCATAGAAGTTATTGTACCAAATCCCAATTAAAGCAAGTAATGTTGGGATATTTTTTTCAATTGGTGTGCTTTGGAAATGTTTATCCATCGCATGTCCACCAGCTAAAAACTGTTTAAAGTTTTCAAAACCAATTGAAAGTACAATTGATAAGCCGATTGCAGACCAAGAAGAATAACGACCACCAACCCAATCCCAAAATTCAAACATATTGGCAGTATCAATACCAAATTTTTCTACTTCTTTGGCATTGGTTGATAAAGCTACAAAGTGAAGCGCAACAGCTTTATCATCTTTTGCAGCATCAAGTAACCATTGACGAGCGGTTTGTGCATTAGTCATAGTTTCTTGAGTTGTAAAGGTCTTCGATGCAACTAAAAATAGCGTTGTTTCTGGATTTAAACCTTTTAAAGCTTCAACAATGTGAGTACCATCGACATTAGAAACAAAGTGCATAGTTAGATGGTTTTTATAAGGGCGTAATGCTTCGGTAATCATCACTGGCCCTAAATCTGAACCTCCAATTCCGATATTAACTACATCAGTAATCGCTTTACCAGTATAGCCTTTCCATTCACCACTAATAATTTTTTTACTAAAGGATTCCATCTTCGCCAGCACAGCATTGACGTCATCCATAACATTTTTACCATCAACATAAATTGGTGAATTTGATACATTGCGAAGCGCAATATGTAAAACGGCTCGGTTTTCGGTCCGATTAATTTTTTCACCACTGTACATGGCATTAATAGCCCCGCTTAAATCACACTCGTCAGCGAGCTGATAAAGTTGCTTTAGGGTCTCCTCAGTAATGCGGTTTTTAGACAGATCAACCAAGAACTCATCTTCAAAAGGAATACTTAACTTTTCAACTCGTTTAGGTTCATCTTTTAGAATTTGAGCAATCGTCTTATCGCAATGCTTCTGATAACTAACTTGAAGGGACTTCCAAGCGGATGTAGTAGTTGGATCTATTGACTTTAACATAACTTATTCCTTAATTAATATAGCACTATTAACCATGATATAACTATGGATAACATGATGCAAGATAAGGATTTATCCTTTCAAATCGAGTTGATAGAAAAATAATAGAAGTTATTTTCTTTTCCAAATCAAATAACTTGAATATAATGTAAAAAATAAGATATTTGATACACATAACCGTTCAAAAAATGATTTTTTAATAAATTAGAACCAATAAACTAAATAAATTTCTTACATTATTATATTAGGATATTTCATGCCAAATATTCAGACTCTAGTACCAGCCTTGGATAAAATTGTTCGCATTTGTGATTATTTAGATGGAAATAAAGGTGCAACTTTTAGTCAAATATTTCAAGACCTTAATTTACCTAAAAGTAGTACTTCGACACTGCTTAATGCGTTAGTTATGCATGGTATTTTACGTCAAGATCAAAATAAGTTTTATCTTGGACTAAAATTGCATGAATGGGGAGATAAATCGTTAGAACAGTTCGATATCACAAAAATCGCAGAACCATTGATGACTAAATTAAGAGATCAAACCAACTTAACCTGTCATCTAGGTGTTCTTGATGGGCTTTACTCTGTCTATATTGCAAAAATTGAAAATGACCAAGCTATTGGTATTCGTACTTGGATTGGCAAAAAATTACCATTACATAGTTCTGGTATTGGTAAAGCATTAATAGCTTGGTTACCTGATGAGAAAATCGACCAACTGATACCCGAAGACAAATTGCCCAAATATACCGACACCACTATAACCAGCAAAAAACAGTTAAAAAAAGAGCTAGCTAAAATCCGGTCGCAAGGTTGGGCTTACGATAATCAGGAAGATGTAAAAGGCGTACATTGTATCGCAGCACCGATATTTAATAAAAATCATGAACCAATTGCGGCTATAAGTATTTCCGGCGTTCTTTTTCAACTACCGGTTGATAAAATTGAAAAATACTCAGAGTTAGTCCGTAAAGCCTGCCAACAGTTAACCAATAAGTTTTAAAATAATATTGAATAATTATAATTCAATATTATTTTAACTATTTTATTCAAGAAGTTATTAAGCGATCTGTTTAAATAGCTCAATAAGTTTTTGTTTATCAAAAAATACGGGATTGGCGCCAGCACAGGCATCTTTCATTGAATTTTCCGCCAATAATTCAAAATCAGGATTATTAACCCCCAATTCCTTTAATGATTTAGGAATACCGACTTCTTGCGCTAAATCTTCAATTCTTTTTATCACATAATCAACACATTCTTGATCACTTCTATCTTTTGTATCAAACCCGATTGTTTCAGCAATCACTCTAAATTTTTGTGGTGCATGTTTAGCATTTTCTTTTTCGACTACCGACAATAGCATCGCATTACAAACACCATGAGGTAAATCATAAAGCCCACCTAGTTGATGTGCCATAGCATGCACATTACCTAGCCCAGCATTACTAAAAGCGATACCATTTAAAAAGCAGGCATAACTCATCTGTTCTCTGGCTTGAATGTCATTACCGTTTTTAACTGCTCTGGCTAAATATTTAAAAGTTTGAGCTATAGCATATAATGCGGTTGAATCAGTAACATCCATCGCACCTTTAGCAACTACCGCTTCAATTGCATGAGTTAACGCATCCATACCTGTTGCAGCGGTTAAATTGGCAGGTTTGGAAATCATTAAATCAGGATCGCTAACGGTTATTGATGCCAGCGTATTGGGATCGACCATAATCATTTTTACATGTCTACTTTCATCGGTAATAACATAATTAATGGTAACTTCAGCAGAAGTACCTGCAGTGGTTGCTATTGCCACAATAGGTAAACATTTTTGTTTACTTTTATGCATCCCTTCATAATCGGTAATTTTGCCACCGTTGGTGGCCAAAACAGCAACGGCTTTACCACAATCTTGAGGTGAACCTCCACCGATTGATACAATAAAATCACACTCTGATTCTTGACATAATTTTAATGCATTTTCAACATTGGCAACCGTTGGATTTGGTTTCACATCATAAAAAATAACTGATTCAATACCCTCTTTTTTTAAGATATCAACCACTCTATCTACAGTGCCATTACCAATTAAAAACTTATCACTAACAACGAATGCTTTTTTGCAATTTAATTTTTTCACTGGTACGCCTAACTCAGACAGGCAACCTTTACCTAATAAATTAACGGGTGGAATGTAATAAATCATATTTACCTCTTAAATTAATAACACTTTAAAAAATTCCCAGAAAAGAACTTAATTTCATTATACGGAAAAAATAAACTTCAAAAAAAAATAATCTTTACAATGAGAGAATGATCACAAAATTAATTTTCTTTTGTATTAATTGATTGCAATTCGAAATTTTTTCACCAATAATTTGTTCGCAACAAAGAAATTATGTTCTACTCAGTGAACAAGGAGAAGAGATGAATATAGAAAAATTTAAAGGGATATTCCCTCCCGTTCCGACAATCGTAAATAAACAAGGAAAACTAGATAAAAAAGGAATGGCCAACCTATTAGATCATCTTATTAAAAATGAAGCGGATGGCGTTTTGATTTTAGGTAGCGGTGGTGAGTTTTGTCATATGCCACCTAAACTAAGGCTCGAAGTCGCTGAATTTGCGGTGAGGCATATCAATAAACGTATTCCCGTTATGATTGGAATATCAAGCCCAAGTACCAAAGAAACGATTGAATATGGTCAACATGCTGCTCAAATAGGTGCGGACGCTGTTTTAGTTGTGAATCCTTACTATGCCTTATTGAATAGTGATGCAATTTATCACCATTATAAAACTGTCGCTGAAAATATTAGTATACCGATCCTACTTTACAATTTTCCTGCACTAACTGGTCAAGACATTGGTATTGATGTAATTACCCGGTTGGCAAAGGATCTGCCAAATATCATCGGGCTAAAAGATACTATTGATAACATTAGCCATACACGAGAAGTGATCAACAAAGTCCATTCTTTCCGACCCGATTTTATCATCTTTAGTGGTTTTGACGAATATATGCTAGACACGCTGATTTTAGGTGGTCATGGTGGTATTCCGGCAACGTTTAATTTTGCACCTAAAATTACTAAGGGAATTTATAAAGCGTTCATACAAAAAGATTATGAAACAGCATTTAAATTACAACGTCAATTAGCAAAATTGATGCCTATCTATGCCATTGAAACCCCTTTCTTTGGTGTGATTAAACAAGCAATCAAACTAACAGGTGTGAATATATCAACTGAAGTTTTAGCTCCAGTAATGCCATTAACTTCCGATAAAAAGAAAATACTTAAAAAATTATTATCTGATTCAAAAATTTTATAAGAATTTATTATTAATTAGTTTTAGGAGCAAATTATGAGCGAAGTATCTAAAGTAATTATACTTCATCCTAATGATGATGTTGCCATAGCTCGTTTTCCGGTAACCAAAGGGTATGTAATTCAAGAAAAAAATATTTCAGTATTAGCTGATATTAAAGAAGGCCATAAAATAGCACTACACAATATTGAAAAAAATCAACCAATCAAACGCTATAATCAAATTATAGGTTATGCAATTTGCAATATCCAAGCAGGAGAACACATACATTTACATAATCTAAAAATGGGTGATTATGGACATGAATATGACTTTTGTGCAGATAAGAATGAAACCCCAAAAGCCAGTGAAAAAAGGACTTTCATGGGCTATAAGCGTAAAAATGGAAAAGTAGCAACTCGTAACTATATCGGCATATTGACATCGGTTAACTGCAGTGCAACAGTTGCACGCCGCCTTGAAGATCACTTTAAAGCAAAAGGATTAGACGATTATCCAAATATAGATGGCATCGTAGCGCTTCCACAAAGTTTTGGCTGTGCCATGGATATGAAAGGTGATTTGATGAAGATTATGCAACGCACAATGAGTGGTTATGCAAATCATCCAAATTTCGCTGGCATTTTAATAATTGGGCTTGGATGTGAATCTAATCAAATCAAAGATCTTATCCAAGTAAAAGAATTGAATGAAGGTCCTATGTTACAACACATGACTATTCAAGAAACTGGTGGTTCACAAAAAACTTTCGATAAGGGAATTTCTATTATTGAAAGCATGTTAAATGAAGCAAACCAATACACCAGAGAGGAGGTGCCTGCATCGGAATTAGTCTTAGCCCTTGAATGTGGTGGTTCTGATAGTTACTCAGGTATTTCTGCTAATCCAGCCCTTGGCGTAGCTGTTGATTTACTTGTACAACAAGGTGGAACAGCAATACTCGCCGAAACTCCTGAAATTTATGGTGCTGAATATATCCTTACTCGCCGAGCAGACTCGAAAGAAGTAGGTGAAAAACTTATTAATCGAATCTTATGGTGGGAGGATTATGCCAAAAGATGCCACGCAGAATTAAATAACAATCCATCCGCAGGCAATAAAGAAGGTGGACTTACAACTATTCTTGAAAAATCGCTTGGTGCTATTTGTAAAGCAGGAAGTACAAATCTTATGGATGTATATGAATATGCAGAACCAGTAACCGCAAAAGGTTTAGTATTTATGGACACTCCAGGATATGACGCATTTGCATGTACAGGTCAAATTGCTGGTGGTGCAAACATTATGTGTTTTACCACAGGGAGGGGGTCAGCCTATGGTTCAAAACCGACACCGTGTATAAAAATTGCATCTAATAATTTTTTATGGCGGCGCCAAGAAGAAGATATGGATATTAATTGTGGTGATGTAGCCGAAGGACAAGAAACATTGGAGCAAGCAGGTAAACGTATTTTTGAAAAGATATTAGCTGTCGCTTCTGGTGAGAAAACAAAAAGTGAAAAATTTGGATATGGATCACTTGAATTTGTCCCATGGCAACCGGGTGCAATTATGTAAATATGAATAATCTTACCTCTATTAGCAGTGCATATTAAAGAGAAGTAATGAATGAGCAATATAAGTCCTATAATTAAATTAAATGAGAAAGATGACGTTGTTATAGCCAGAATTCCTATTAGCAAAGGAACGTGTTTATCCAATGAACTTGTAGTATTAAATAACATACCCGAAGGTCATAAAATTGCTATTCGCAATATTGAACAAGGAGCACAAATCAAACGTTATGGACAAACCTTTGGATTTGCAACAAAACCGATTCTAAAAGGCGAACATGTCCATGTTCACAACGTTGGCGTAGGTAATTTTGATAAAGACTATGCGTTTGGTAAAGACGTACATACACTCCCCCCTACAGATAAAATTGATACTTTTTTAGGTATCAGAAGAAAAAATGGCAAAATCGCTACCCGTAATTATATTGGGGTAATGTCGTCAGTAAATTGTAGTGCAACTGTAGCTAAGGCAGTTGAAATTTACTATAACAAAGTTGGACTAGTCAATTACCCCAATGTTGATGGTGTCATCGCTTTACCTCAAAGTTTTGGTTGCGGTATTGGACAAGACGGACCTTCCATGACGAATATGAGAAGAACTTTATCAGGTTACGCAACACATCCTAATTTTGCAGGTATGATTATTGTTGGCCTCGGATGCGAATCATCACAAATAAAAGATATGATGAATTTTGCTCATTTAACTGAAAATGAAAATTTACACACACTAACTATCCAAGAAACAGGCGGTTCCAAAAAAACAATTGATAAAATTATATCAATTATTGAGGAAATGTTACCTATAGCCAATCAAGTTCAACGCCAAGAAACCCCTGTATCAGAACTTATCCTCGCTTTAGAGTGTGGTGGTTCTGATGGTTATTCGGGTATATCAGCCAACCCTACTTTGGGTTATGTAGCAGATAAAATTATTCAACAAGGTGGAACGGCTATTTTATCTGAAACTCCCGAAATATACGGCGCAGAGCATCTACTCACCCGACGAGCCGTATCTCAACAAGTTGGTGAAAAACTGATTCAACGAATCAAATGGTGGGAAGAGCATTGTAAACAAAATAAAAGTGAAATTAACAATAATCCTTCTGTAGGAAATAAAGCCGGTGGTTTGACCACAATTTTAGAAAAATCACTTGGAGCAATCACAAAAGGAGGAACATCAAATTTAGTCGCTGTTTATGAATATGCAGAACCTGTCACAAGTAAAGGATTAGTGTTTATGGACACGCCCGGATTTGATCCTATGGCTGTAACGGGCCAAATTGCAGGTGGAGCTAATATTCTTTGTTTTACAACTGGACGAGGCTCAGCACTAGGTTCATCTCCAACACCCACCCTAAAAGTCGCTTCAAATAATTTCTTATGGAACAGACAACAGGAAGATATGGATATGAATTGCGGAGATATTATCGAAGGAAATGAATCAATTGCTCAGGCAGGAGAACGCCTATATTCAATGCTCCTTGAATTTGCATCAGGGGAAAAAAGTAAAAGTGAAAAATTTGGTTATGGAAGTTTGGAATTTGTGCCATGGCAAATGGGCGCTTTTATGTAATGTATTGCTTTAAATTTTAATGATATTCCAAGTTAGGAGAAAACTATGTCATTTGTTGATGAACTACTCAATGATATAAAACTACCAAGAATGGTAAGGATCAGACAGCGCTTCGAATCGCCTGCTGAAATTCAGGATATTGATGAAAAAATTCACATTGAATTTTCTAAACCAGAAATAAAAAATACAATAAAAAAAGATATGGTGATTGCAGTGGGTTTAGGTAGCCGTGGTGTTGCTAAAATAGACTTAATTGCAAGAGCTGTAATTAATGAATTAAAAGCCTTAGGGGCTAAACCTTATGGTGTACCAGCAATGGGAAGTCATGGAGGAGCCACTGCTGAAGGACAAATCCATGTTTTAGAAAAATTAGGCATGACAGAAGAGTTTCTTGGTTGTGAAATACGTTCCTCGATGGAAACAGTAAAAGTAGGAGAGCTACCTAACGGGTTAGAAGTATTAATGGATAAAAATGCGATGCAAGCTGATGGCATTATTTGTATCAACCGAATCAAAGCTCACAACGCATTTACTGCACCTATTGAAAGTGGCATTATCAAAATGCTATCTATTGGATTTGCGAAACAAAAAGGTGCTGATTCCTGCCACACTTATGGTTTTGGCTGTATGGCGCAAAATATCGTCAATATGGCAAGAATTAAAGTCGCTAATACTCCTTTCCTGTTTGGTATTGGCACTATTGAAAATGCCTTTGATCAGGTCGTTGACATTGAAGCTATCCCCGCTAATAAACTTGAAGAACGCGAAAAAGCCTTACTGGCAAAATCAAAAACTTACTTTCCTAAAGTAATGTTTGATAACGTTGATATCTGTATTGTTGATTTAATGGGTAAAATTTACTCTGGTGGAGGTATGGATTGCCATGTTACAGGCAGAGCCTGTACACCATTTATGCAACCCATTGCCTCAATACGCCCAGATAGAATAGTGGTACTCGATCTTCATGAAAAAAGCGGCGGCAATGCAACCGGTATGGGATTTGCTGATTTCTCTACAAAACGTTTACTTGATAAAGTCGATTTTCCTGAAACATACCCAAATGTACTTACATCACGCTTAAGCCAGGACGGTTACGTTCCGGTGATACTAGCTAATGATAAGCAAGCCATACAAGCTGCTGTTAAAACCTGCATTATTTTAGATGGACGAAAAGAAGCACGTATTATCAGGATTGCCAACACTTTACATATCGATGAATTATATATCTCAGAAAATATGCTTGAAGATGCAAAAGCAAATGCACAAATCGAGATTTTAAGTGAGCCTGAATATATTGCATTTGATGAAAATAACAATGTAACTGATATAGGAATTAACTTATAGATATGTAATTTCTAACAGCTTAACAATCAATTATAACAAAATTAATATAGTCTATATAACGAGGCTAGGGAGTCCCCTTATGAGTAATATTACATTATTGTCGGTAATAAAAAAGACAAAACTTCGCTTAATTCCTTTTATGTTAATACTTTACGTCTTAGCATTTTTGGATCGTTCAAATATCGGCTTCGCCAAAGAGAGTTATCAAATTGACATTGGTTTAAGCAATGAAGCTTATGCTTTAGGTGCTGGATTATTCTTCGTAGTATACGCATTTTTAGGTGCACCAGCTAATTTATGTTTAAAAAAGTTTGGCGCCAGATACTGGATCGGTGCAACAACCTTAGCTTGGGGGCTTTTATCTGCTGGTATGGGATTTGCCGACAGTGAAGCGAAATTCTTAACCATTCGTATTTTATTAGGTATCACCGAGGCTGGTTTCTTTCCTGGTATGATCTATTTAACATCACAATGGTTCCCGCAAGCCAATCGTGCAGCAGTAATGGGATTGTTTTATATGGGAGCGCCTTTGGCAATGGCATTTGGTTCACCGCTTTCTGGTGCTCTTTTAGAATTACATGGTTTCCTTGGTCATCCGGGATGGTTTTGGATGTTTGTAATTGAAGGTGCATTAGCATTTATTGCAGGTATTTGGACATTCTTCTATTTAGATGACACTCCTGCAACCGCTAGATTCCTCTCTAAAGAAGAAAAAACCTTACTAGCTAATCAAATGCTATCAGAAGAGAACAATAAAAAAGCAGCGTCAGCTAAACTTATGGATGCATTGAAAAACCCAAGAATATGGCACTTTGCTATTATTTATGGTTGTATTCAATGTGGTGTATATGGACTTATCTTCTTTTTACCAAGCCAAGTGGCCAGTATTATGTCAAGTAAAGTTAACTTTATGACTTCTCTCGTCACTTCACTACCATGGTTATGTGCATTATTAGGGACATTTTTTATACCTCGATACTCAGATAGAGTTCAAGAGAGACGTAATACCTGTGCAGTCACATTATTAGTAGGCGGAGTTGCATTAGGTTTATCTGCTTACGTTGGCCCTATACCAGCCATTATTGCCTTATGCATTGCCGGTACGGCTTATTTTGCCTGCCAACCTATTTTCTGGATCATGCCTTCATCAATTTTAACTGGTAACGCGTTAGCTGCTGGTATTGGATTTGTCAATATGTTTGGTGCACTGTTTAGTTTTGGAGCCCCTATTTTAAGACAACACTCTGAAAATGTTGTAGGTACTCCTGCAGCTGGTTTATTGTCAATCGGTCTAGTTGTGGTAATTGGTTCAATCCTGATTTTCATTTTACCGAAAAATGTGGGTACAAGTGAGTAGAAACTATTAGTAAAATAATCAATAAATTAATTAATATACGATCGAAGTAACTAGTATAACTAATACAATGTATTTAGAATTAATGTTAAGTACATTGTATTTTAGAAAAATCTGAAAGGTTACATAATGCATATTCATCTAGACATAGTGGGCGGTATAGCTGGAGATATGTTCTGTTCAGCAATGCTAGATGCATTTCCTGAACTGGAAACCCCATTACGTACATTTTTATCTTCATTAGCTATTTTTAAAAAATATCAACTCGAAATAAAGGCAACACGACAAAAAGAGATCTTGGGTAAACAATTTATTATCTTGAAAAATCAACAAGCAATCGAGGATACCCAACATCTCATTTTGAAGCCATTAAACGATCAATCTCACTCAGTAATAAAAAATAGATTATTAATGAACGATCAGCATGAACATTATAGCTGGCAAGAGATTTTAACAAAATTAGATCAAATTAAAGATAATGATAAGATTTACCAATGCACTAAAGCAATTTATACCATTTTGGCTAAAGCTGAAAGCGAAGTACACGGCATTACACTAGAAAATATAGGATTACATGAAGTCGGCGCGGATGATGCTATTATCGATATTATTGCAGCGGCATTTCTGATCACTCAGAGCAACGTATCGAGTTGGTCTTGCTCTGCCCTACCTTGGGGACAAGGCACAATAAAGTGCTCACATGGCACTTTACCTGTACCCGCGCCAGCAACTTTAAAGATACTCACCAATTTTCAGTGGACTTATGATGATGAAATCGGTGAACGAATTACACCAACTGGGGCTGCTATTCTAGCTTGGATTATGCAACATTGTCCTGGCCCTATAAATGGTACGTTCATTAAAAGTGGTTATGGTTGTGGTAATCGGTCTTTTAAACAAAAACCTAATATAATGCGGGCAAACGTTTTTACCACTAACCCCCAAACAAATTTAGAACATGATAGTGTCTATATTATTCAGTGTGATATTGATGATATGACCGCTGAAAGCCTGGCAATATCTGAAGATAAATTAAGATTATCATCGGGGGTGCTTGATTTAGTCAGTCAACAAATAAAAGGCAAAAAAGGACGTTGGATGAGCAGAATAGAAATACTGTGCCAGCCAGATAAATTAACTGATATATGTCTTCAACTATTTACTGAAACAACAACTCTAGGTGTAAGATATTGGCAAGTTAAGCGTTCTAAACTACCAAGAGAACAAATCACGATAAATGCAGATCAACAATCCTGGCCGATTAAAATTGCTGTCCGACCCAATCATAACTTCACTGCAAAATTAGAGTCTGACTGTATTCAATTACTAGAAACATCCTATGCCGAGCGTCAAAATATAAAATATAAATTTGAACAATCTGCGCTAAATACCTATACCAAGCAATTAAGTCATCATGAAAAGCCGAATGAGAAGGATATCAAATCATGACTAATCAAGATATTCAAGAAACTATTTTAATTCTTACATCATGGTTTAAAAAAATAAAAAAATGTACCATTGCGACCAGTGGTGGTATAGATAGTATGTTACTTGCTTATATTGCTCACAATACATTGGGACAAAATGCACTTATTGCACATTCAACTTCGCTTTCGGTTCCAACATTAGATGCTAAACGAGTTAGAAATTATGCACAAAAATATCGTTGGCATATCGAATTTATAAAAGCAGGAGAGCTAGATAATGAATCTTACCAAAACAATCCGGTGAATCGGTGTTATTACTGTAAAAGTTGTTTGTTTGATCGGCTTAAAAAGTTACATCATGGAGTGCTAATCACTGGAACCAATCAAGACGATTTAGGTGATTATCGACCGGGATTAATTGCTGCTAAAGAACAAAATGTAAGACAACCTTATGTTGAACTCAAGATTGATAAAATAATGATACGTAAGATGGTTGAGCATCTACAACTCAATGATTTAAAAGATATTCCAGCATCCCCGTGCCTATCAAGCCGAATTGAGACAGGGATTAAAATCTACCCGGATTATCTACAAGCGGTCGATCACGTTGAAAACTTTGTTCGTTCAGAACTAAAAACCGATCTTGTTCGTTTTAGAATACGTAATGATAAAGTTGAACTTGAGCTAGAACCCCTCCTTTTTAATCAGTTATCCGATCATCAAAAAGATTCACTGGTTAACAAAATAAAACTGATTATAGAACCTCTAGCTATCTCTCATAATGTTCAAATTTCAACCTATAAAAAAGGTAGTGCTTTTATCGGGGTAAAAAATATCTAATAATTATTAAAGGAAGCAATAAAAAATGAAAACACCGGATATTATCATGGACTTTGAGCGTCCTCAACGATGTGGCATCTCAGAAGCTGTATTTTGCCAGTATAAAACAGTTGAACAACTCGAAACGATATTATCACTTGCTAAGCAAAATCAACAATCATTACTGTTTACTCGTTTAACGAGTCAAAAATATCAGCGTTTAAAACCCAATTGGCAAGCAAAAATCAATTATCATGAAAATTGTCAATGTGCTGTATTTGGTTCACCAAAACCATTAATTGAAGAGGAATCAACCCATATTGCCATTGTTTCTGCCGGCTCATCTGATGCCCCAATTTGTGAAGAAACAAAACTGACGTTAAATTATCACGGAATAAAAGTCGATCTATTTCAAGATATTGGTGTTGCGGGATTATGGCGCCTGCAACAACAATTACCCCAATTACAAACCTACAATATAATTATTGCTATTGCAGGTATGGAAGCAGCTTTACCTACTGTTTTAGCTGGTTTAATTGATACCCCTATTATTGCCGTTCCTACCTCTATTGGTTATGGTGTTGCCGCAGGAGGTCATGTTGCTCTTAACGCTTGTTTATCAAGTTGTACCGGAGGAATTATGACAATGAATATCGATAATGGATATGGTGCTGCTTGTGCAGCAATCAAAATTTACAAAAAAATAATTAAAAACAATATATAGAAGCGAGAAAAGCGAGTGTTACAACCATATAACAATAGCGATGAGGACATTGTAAAAGATCTTATCATTTATTGGACCAATCGAGCCCTAGGATATAGTCAAACTAATCAAGAAGAACTGGCAACACAAAAAAGAACTATTTGGCAAAATTTAATTTTAACTCATGCCCCTAAAAAAGAAAAATTACGCATTTTAGATGTAGGAACCGGTCCTGGTTTTTTGGCTATCATACTAGCGTTAGCCGATCATAATGTAACGGCAGTTGATGTGACTGAAGCTATGTTAGTTCAAGCACAAAACAACGCCACACAATATGGCGTGGAGGTTAATTTTGTGTTATCTGATGTACAATGCTTGCCATTCGAGGATAATAGTTTTGATTTAATTGTATTACGGAATGTCACATGGAACTTAAATAACCCTACATTAGCTTATCAAGAGTGGTATCGGGTATTAAATTCAGGAGGTCGATTACTTAATTTTGATGCGAACTGGTATCTATTTTTGTTTGATAAATACCGCTATTTTCAATATAAACGAGACAGACGTAATACGGCTAATCAAGATATAGACGATCATTATGTACAAACAGATACCGAAGAGATGGAACGCATTGCAAGATTACTACCATTAAGCCAAGAGATTAGACCGCAATGGGATGTTAATACCTTACTGTCAATTGGTTATAAAAAAGTCTTTATTGATACTGATATATCAAAAAATGTTTGGGATAAAATTGAGCAGATCAATTATCATTCTACCCCAATGTTTATGATCAGAGCAGAAAAAGAGTAATAGGCATAATAACTATGAAAATTTTTATTAATTCATACTATATAAAATGCTTCATACTCTTTATAGCGAAAAAAACGGACAAAGACTACAAATTACACTTAATTTTATTATTAAAAATGCGATTAATAAAACCTTGTCTCAAGCAATACAAACTGATTTAAAAGCCATTGGTGCTGAGCTTATATTACAAGGTGAAGAAAAACAGATTTACTTAGATTTGCAACGCGCCAGTGGTTTTGATATTTAATATATTGTATCTTGAAGTAAACCTTGAGACCCTCAATCTTATGTTTCACCATTTTGAGTACCTACTCATGCTGATTATCATGTCCAACTTGGATTACCCCAAAAAAGTTGGATAAATGGATTTCAACTTTATTCATTACGCCAGATGATAATTTACACTAACAATCATATAAACAGGTATTAACCATGCTAGCAAACGAAGTGGTTTATATACAATAATTAACGTATTATTTAATAAACAATTAAATGGTGTAGAATTTAACAGCTATCCATCATTAATTGTTCTTTATGAACCTATCCGCTCCTTTGATGTTGTTCATCAACTCAAGAGCTTAGATCTACTGAAATCACTACTACAAGAGTTTTGACTGAGTTATTTCTCTCGCATGATCTACACGCTGTAACTTATCTTAGTCAATCTATTGCTTTTTATATCAAGACGAGCTGATTAAACAAATCCCTACAACGCAACTATCACAAGTACCAGTGATTATACTAAAAGCCTACTCAATGAATTTTAACACACTATTTTAGTAGGCTTGTAACGGTTAACATAATTTCAATATAAAAGATAAATTTGGTACTCAAACTCAATTTGGAGATTTACTAAGTCAATTATCCCATCATTTAATCATCAATTGTCAAATTGCGAGTTGTTAAATCAAATGGTGTTAATTGATAAACATAATAATTGAGCCAGTTACTAAATAATAAATAAGCATGGCTTCGCCATGTGGCTTTTGGCGTTAAATTTGGGTTATTTTCAGGAAAATAGTTGTAAGGAATTTCCGGATTTATTCCAGCTTTCAAATCTCGATTATATTCATTAGCTAAGGTGAAGGAGTCATATTCTGGATGCCCTGTTACAAAAGCCATACGTTTATCCGCAGTTGCCATCAAATATGGACCGGTTAAATCTGATTCAGCTAAAATCGTCAAATCAGTATAACTTTTAATTTTATCTATTGGAAAATCAGCATTACGTGAATGTGGCGCTAAAAAAGTATCGTCAAAACCTCGAGTTAAAAGTGCATTAGGTTGTATGATTTGATGTTGATAGACGCCTGACAATTTTTGTGAGCGAGTAAATTTTGGCATATCATAGAGTACATTTAATGCAGCTTGTACAGCCCAGCAAACAAACATTGTTGAAGTAACATGATCTTTTGCCCAAGTAATTATTTCAGCTAATTTTGGCCAATACACTACATCTGAAAATGCGACTTTACCTAATGGTGCGCCAGTTATGATAAGACCATCAAAATTCTGCTCACGAATATCTTCAAAATCACAATAAAAGCTATTTAAATGCTCTACAGGGGTATTTTTGGATTCACGTTGATCAATACGCAAGAGTTGAATATTGACTTGTAAAGATGAATTGGAGAGCAAACGTAAAAACTGATTTTCAGTTTCGATCTTTTTAGGCATTAAATTTAAGAAGAGAAGCTTTAGTGGACGAATTTCTTGAGTATTAGCACGAGTTGAAGTCATCACAAATACATTTTCATTACGTAACACATCTACTGCCGGTAATGAATCTGGAATACATATAGGCATATTAAAAGCTCCTATTAATTACTTTTTATAACATTTCAAATAGACGTCTAGAAATCCATATAGCTAAATATAGTGTTTTTTAGAAAGATTGTCGAGCGTTTTGTTAGAAAAAATAGATATAATATTTTAAACAAAATCAGAACAATAGCAGATTATATGAATTAACAAATAAGTGTGATGATAGTTATATAAATAGTAAAAATAGAATTTAAATGATTCGAGTATCGGTCCGCCAAGTATCTGCGGTTAAAGCCTCACCAAAATAGCTATTAATCAGTTTTTGTGTGATTTCGCTTAATGGCGAAGCTAAGACTTCAGCAGTATTACCATATTCAACTAAATCACCATTATGCATAACTAAAATTTGGTCACTGATATGTTTCATCATACCAATATCTTGTGTTACATAGACATAAGAAATATTCTGTTCTTCTTGTAAAGACAACATCAAATTAACAATCTGTGAACGCATTGAAATATCTAACGCAGCTAAAGCTTCATCGAGAATAATAACTTTGGGTTTCAGAATTAAGGCCCTAGCCAATGCGACGCGTTGCTTTTGCCCCGCTGCCATCACTGATGGATAATAAGAAGCATGTTCAGGCAGTAAGCCTACTTGTTTTAAAACATCACTAATCAATTTTTCACGTTCAAGAGCGCTATAATTGCTATTGCGTTTAAGTGGAATTTCAAGTAATTGACCAATACGAAGTCTTGGGTCAAAAGAGCTTTCAACATGTTGAAATATCATTCTAATAAGTTGTGACCGATGGACAAAATCACCATATTCAACTTTATTACCGTCAATCCAAATATCCCCACTATCTGGTTTTATCATACCCACCAGCATTTTAGCTAGTGTCGATTTTCCTGAACCATTTTGTCCTATAATGGCGAGTGTTTTACCTTCGTTGAGCGAGAACGACAATGGTTTAACGGCATCAATTTGTAAATGACCAAAGAGCCCTTTAGGAATTTTAAATCGTTTTGATAAATTTCGGACTTTTAATATTGGGTTCATTAACTATTCCTATATTTACTCATCAGTATTTAATGGAAAATGGCAAGCCACAGAATGATCCTTTATCAGAATAAGTTCAGGTGCTTGAATACATTTTTTTTGAGCATAAGGACAACGTGGCCCTAATCGACAACCAATAGGTAAATGCTCCAATGAAGGGATAACCCCTGGTAACGTGTTCAATGGACTTTTATGTGGCATGGCTTTACCAAAATCAGGTATAGCATAAATCAATGCCTGAGTATAAGGATGATAAGGCGATTTTATTAAATCTTCACTATCCGCAACCTCAACGGTTTGTCCACAATAAAGGACATTGATACGATCTGTCCAGCGAGTAACCATTTGTAAATCATGACTAATAAGTAAAATAGTCGTCCCCATATTCTGATTCATACTCGCTAATAACCTGAAGATTTGCGCTTCAGTTGTTGCTTCCATAGCATTAGTTGGTTCATCTGCAATAAGTAACTTAGGTTGGTTTGCTAATGCAATTGCAATCATCACTTTTTGACATTCACCTTCCGTTAATTCAAAAGGATATGATTTAAGGATTTCTTTATGATCTTTAATTCCAACGCGATGTAATAATTCAACAGCTCGATGTTTACGCCAAAATAGACGCTGCCACCAATGTCCTTTAAAGGTTCTTCGTGGGATAGCCTCGATTAACTGTTGCCCTATTTTCATTGAGGGATCCAAGCAAGACTGCGGTTCTTGGAAAATCATCGAAATATGGTCACTGATGACTTTTCGACGTTGCTTTGGTGTCAATTTAAGTAAATCGATATCATTAAAATGAAAACGATCAGCAGATATTTTCCAATTATGATTTGTCACACCCAATATAGCTTTAGCAATAAGGCTTTTACCAGAACCAGACTCGCCAACTAGACCTCGAATTTCGCCTTCAGACAGCTTCAAATTCACGCGATCAATTGCGCGTAAAAGGCCATCTGGAGTAATAAACTCAATAGTTAAATTACGAATGTCTAATAATGCCATAATTAATGTCCTACTCGCTGGCCAAATAATCCAAAATTGAATAAATAAACCAAAGTAATTGTAGTAGACACAGCAATACCCGGAGCTAAAAAAGCAAGCAAATTAACATCCATCATATCTTTCATCTTAAACATCATCATGCCTAAATCTGGCCGAGAAAAATCATTAGCAAAACCCAAAAAGGTAATTGTTGTTATCGCTAAAATAACTGAACCAAATAATGAAACAATTTCAGCCAAATAAACGGGTAAAATATTAGGGATAATATAATGATTTAAGATAGAAAATGAGGATAATCCATCGAGTCGATACGCAGTAATATAGGTTTTATTCCATTCCTTAATAACACGTTGATGGATATTATAAATGAAGCGCGGTGAATAGGATAAACCAATCACAATTAAAATATTGGTAATATCATCTTCCAATAACAAGCTAATAACAATTACACCAAGTAATGGCGGAACGACCATAAAAAATCTAAAAATAAATAAAATAAAAGGCCTAATAAATGAAACAAAAAACATTAAATAGTTAATCACTCCACCGATTATGATGACATAAAAAACCGCTTTTAAAGTCATTGAAATGGTTGACCGATAACCAATTAATAAGTAATCAAAAATATCTTGCCCTTGATCAGTTGTTCCTAATATATGATTAATATCTCCATTAGGCCACCAAGCAGGAGGCAATGAAGTTGCATAGATAGGGTTCAAGTGAGCATGAAAAAGCCATTTGGTTGATAATGCAATAAAAGCAATTGCTAAAACCCCATAAAAACTTATGATCATGTATAAATTGCTATGAAGTCTTTGGAAACATGAATTTATTCGCTTACCTAACAAAATTATCCTAGACATTATGTTCCTTATGACGTAATGGATAAATAGCGATAGCTGTTATCTCACCTAATAAAGTTAATAAACTAATTACTGTTCCACACGCAAGAATTGCTATCGCAATAATAAAATAATTATGGTTACGATAAGCCATCATCACCCATTGGCCTAAACCAACTCGATTGAATAAAATTTCAATAACCATAGTTAAAAATAATAAAGTCGTGGTGTTATATGTCAATTGTGGAATTGTTGCCGGAATTGAATTTGGTAATAAATGTCGACGTAACACTTTAAACGGTGAACGTTCACGGATAATTGCCATTTTAATATAATTTTGTCTTGAAGTATTTTTGACATTTTCACTGACTAGTTGAATGGTCATAATACTTGGTTGAATAGCTAAAATAATTGTTGGCAAAAATAAATAGTGAAGCTGATCTAACAATGCAGTGAATTTATCTGGCCTTGATGAAATTAAAATATCTAGCAAAGAACTACCGGTTACTGATGGTGCGATATCAAAGTTCATTGAAATCGGCATTGTCGAGGAAAGATAAAACATTACAATTGTTGCGAGCATAACAATCGGGCAAGAATAAAAGATTAAACAGCCTAAACGAATGGTAGTATTCAACCAATTTATATTACTTAAACCTAGAAAAATACCCAAAGGTAATCCAATAAGTAAAGCTACAAGCAATGCTAAAATACAAAGTTCAAACGTTGTTAATAAGGTATCTAAAAATGGTAAAGTTTCACCTGATACTAACCTAAATTGACCTTGTAGTAATTGTTTAAAAAAAGCATTATAGGCATCAACAAAAGTTAAATCACTAAAAATAGATTGAGGATCAAAATAGACCAGACAAAAGCTGATCTGAGCAAGTACGCAGATAATAAATGAAAACGTCACTATTTTTTTTAAAATATAGATAATCATTGTTTATCTTTATTATGAGTAAAAACAACAGTGATATCCATCACTGTTGTTTTAGTTATCTGCTATTCAGGTATGACCGGTTTACTTGCTGCGGCATAAGCATGATCTTGAGCACTTAATCCACCAGCATTACCTTTACCGTCATAACGATAATCCAACTCTTCTCGTGTTTTTATTCCACTATCAGATTCCACATAGTCCGGAGCTGGAGCCTTAGTCATTATTGATGATGAATAACCCGCTGCAGGATCTGCTGTAGATTCTGTTGTTACCTGAGTTGTAGGTGATTTCTCAATATTTGCTTGAGTTGTGATATTTGATTGAGATTCACTAGCAACTACGTTTTTAGCGATGTCTACATCATCTTTAATTACGATTGGTAATAAAAGTGAAGGGATCACTGGACCAGCATTAAGCGATTCATCATGGCTAACTTGACTATAATCAACCGATACACGGCCTAATGCAAGCTCTAATGACGCAGCAGCAAATTGCAATGGCATTGCAGACTGTTTTAATTCGCTATTTTTACCGCGTCGTTTAGTCCGTGGTGTATTCATACGCAAATGACGAGATGTTCTTCGTTGACGCTTCGGTTGTGAATCGTTAGTTACAGCATTATCGCCTGTTTCAGGAACAATAACCGGCAATAATAAAGTAGGGATACACACTTTTTCAGCTTGAGCAGGTACATCACTATTTTTAACACGAACACTCTTCGTTAATGCACGCTGTTGACGTCTTGGTTTCGCTTCTTTTTGCTTAGGTGGTTGTGCCACCTCATTAACGACTTTATCAGCTTTTATATTATTCGCAGCATTAGATGAATTATTATTTTGTTTTGTACGACGATTAGAGCGTGTAGTCTCTTTAACTTCATCAGTTGCAACATTATTATTTGCAGCTGAATTGTTACGATTATTACGCTGACGTCTATTATTTGAGCGTTGATTATCTCGTTTTTTATTTGATTGAGGCTTAACTTCTGGTTTAGGTTCTACCTTTTCGGAAACAAATAACTGACGAATTTTCTTAAATAAACCACCAAATAAGCCACTAGATTTTTCAACTTTTTTCGGTTCACTTTTCGCTTTAGATGCTTTACTCGCTTCTACTTTAGGACCTGATAATACAGCTTGCTCTACCACTAATTCAGCGACTTGATCTTCTTCTTCCTCTTCAAGCTCACGGATTAGTTTAGGTAAATTGTAGCTTAATACATCTGTCTCTTCACCACTACGTTTACGAATCACTTTATAAAGTGGTGTTTCCATTTCTTCATCGCCAGCAATGACGATTTTAACATCCGGATGCATTCTTTCGATATTATTAATCGCACGACGCTTTTCGTTAAGCAAATAGCTAGCAATTGGTACTGGCACAATCACATCAATTTGAACCGTATTATCTTTCATCGCCTCTTCTTGAATTAAGCGAAGAATTGAAAGTGATAATGAATTATTATCACGAACTGTACCCGTTCCTTGACAACGAGGACATATATGATGAGTTGCTTCACGTAGAGATGGGCTTAAACGTTGACGGGACATTTCAAGCAAACCAAAACGGGAAATACGAGTGGTTTGGATTCTTGCTCGATCGGTTTTCATCGCTTCTTTTAAGCGATTTTCCACTTCACGTTGATTACGAATTGGCGTCATATCAATAAAGTCGATGACAATCAAGCCACCTAAATCACGTAACCGCAATTGGCGAGCAATCTCTTCTGCCGCTTCAAGATTAGTATTAAATGCAGTCTCTTCAATATCGCTACCACGAATAGATTTAGCTGAGTTAATATCGATCGCAGTTAATGCTTCAGTTGCATCAATAACAATCGAACCACCAGATGGTAAGCGAACTTCCCGTTGGAATGCCGATTCAATCTGACCTTCGATTTGAAAATGATTAAATAATGGTACATCACCTTCATAAAGTTTAAGACGACTAACATACTCAACACGACCTAAATCAGCTAATCGTTTTTTTGCAATTTCCAGTACTTTAGGATTATCAATAAGAATATCACCCACATCATCACGTAAATAATCACGAAATGCTCGAGTAATAATGTCACTTTCTTTATGAATTAAGCTTGGTGCTGGATGATTTTTTGACTCATTTTGAATCGCTGTCCAATAATTAACTAACGCATTTAAATCCTGTTGTAACTCTTCTTGGCTTTTACCCACACCCGCTGTTCTAGCTATTACACCCATGCCCTTTGGTTTTTCTAGCGCATCGATAACTCTTTTTAGATCTGCACGCTCTTCTCCCTCAATACGGCGCGAAACCCCACCTGCTCTTGGGTCATTTGGCATTAATACTAAATAGCTACCGGCTAAACTGATATAAGTCGTTAAAGCAGCACCTTTTTTACCACGAATCTCTTTTTCAATTTGGATAAGAACTTCTTGGCCTTCTTGCAGATGTTTAATACTACGCCGACCAGAAATATTTGAAGGGAAATAGCTTTCTGCGATCTCTTTTAATGGTAAAAAACCATCTCGCTCACCACCATATGAAACAAAAGCGGCTTCTAAACTAGGGTTGATTTTAGTGATTTTGCCTTTATAAATATTGGCTTTTTTTTGTTCGTGACCAAGGCTTTCGATATCTAAATCATACAAGCGTTGGCCATCAACAAGGGCAACTCGCAGCTCTTCTTGCTGGGTTGCATTGATTAGCATTCTTTTCATTATTCTACACTCTTCATTAATCTAAATTAACTGTAGGTAGAATCTTATTATTAATAAATGCTTATTTTAACAATGATAAACAATAGTACTTAACTTAATATTTTGTATACAGTATTTCATTATTTTATTTATGTTATTTTTGTTATTATTTTATGTGAAATCCGTATATACAACATCAATACATTTTTAGAGGTAATATTACATTCAAAACACTTATATACTTTTTGAACACCACTAAACATACAATTATTGATATTATTTCAATGATGAGTTTGCAAATTTCTACAATTTAACAAACCACTAAATCTTTATATGATTGTTTAAAATAAACATATTAATTAATTATAATAATTCTACTTACGCTATTTTATTTTGACAAACTGTAATGTCTAACGCCATTGCTGCATTACAAGGATAAATTATCCTTGTCTATTATTCACGTTTCAGCAGAGGATAGCAAGTAAATTAAAGTGATTATTTTATAAACAATTAAGTATTAATTTTAAACGCTCAATAAAATAGGCTAAAAGTATAATAAAATGCAGCATTAGTCGCTAGTTTTCTAAATTTGATTTTGTCTAAATTTTCTACATCATTACTGATAGTTTTATGACCTATTTTAGTAATTTACAAACCTAACATTAACACAGGTGCATATCCCAATTTTATCCGTATAATATAATTTAGATTTGCTTACAAAATGAACGAATATTTATCTATGGAATTACCTGAAAAAATTGCCTTAATTGATTTTACCCATCGTTGGATTGCTCAATTTGATGGTGCACCCAAAAGTGAAGAGTTACATTCATTACCTTCTCCTTGTATTACAAAAACCGAAAATCTTACTGTTTATTGGCAGCCTTATTTACTTATTCCACCAAGAAATTTAACCATCGTTGAACAAGTAATTAATATAAAAATACATCAAAGCGCTCATATTTATTATGGCACACAATATGCGGCTAATATGGCTGCAAAGTTTGCCGATATTGATGTAATTTTACTTCAACCATGGAGTGATGACGACTTCTCTAATTTAGAGCAGAATTTAATTGCGCATTTATCACAGCAAAAAAAATTAAAACGCCATCCGACTCTTTTTATTGGCTCAACTAATAAGGACACTGAAATTATTGCAATAAATAATTTAACTGCTGAAATTGTTAAAGAAGATTTAATAACAGGACAATTAATCACATTGGCACCTGATTTAAAATCATTTCTTGAAAAACTTGAAATTGAAAGTTAACAATTTGTATTTGAAAACACCCATAGTGGTAAAATTATTGCTTCGAAGCCTGATTGTTAACGAAATTGTAACTTGCCAAACAATGTGTATATAATGCATTGAAGCTCAAAAAAAGAAATAGGTATATTATGTTTGAATATTTATTAGCAGCGCCTGCAGATCCCATTTTAGGTTTAGCGGATCTTTATAACAAGGACGAACGCACTAACAAAATCAATTTAAGTGTTGGTGTTTATAAAGACGAGACGACCAAAACACCTATTTTAGAAAGTGTAAAAAAAGCTGAGCATCTGATTTTAAATGATGAAATCACAAAAAGTTATTTACCAATTGATGGTCTTAACTCATTTAATAATGCTACCCAAATTCTACTATTTGGTACTGAAAATCAACGAGCTAGAACAGCTCAAGCACCTGGAGGCACTGGTGCATTACGAATTATGGCTGATTTTTTATCTCGACGTACCAAAGTAAAACGAGTATGGATAAGTAATCCATCTTGGCCTAATCATCGTAGCGTATTTCAAACCGCAGGCTTAGAAGTTCGTGAATATCGTTACTACAATCCATTAACGCGAGACCTAGATTTTGATGGTTTAATGACTGATTTAAGTCAAGTTGTCGCTGGTGATGCGGTACTATTTCATGGCTGCTGCCACAACCCAACTGGTATCGATCCAACGCCTGAACAATGGCAAGCTATTTCGGAATTAGCGTTAAAAAACGGTTGGTTACCACTATTCGACTTAGCTTATCAAGGATTTGGACAAGGAATAGAAGAAGATGTATATGGACTTAGACTATTTGCCAATAACCAACCAGAACTCCTAATTGCTAGTTCTTACTCAAAAAACTTTGGACTTTATAATGAACGTGTTGGGGCATTTACTTTAATTGCTGCTGATAGCGAAATTGCCGATCGAGCATTTAGTCAAGTAAAAACTATTATTAGAGCCAATTACTCTAATCCACCCGCACATGGTGCCAAAATTGTCTCTTATATTTTAAATAATGATGAGCTAAAAGAAGAGTGGATTGACGAATTAACCAGTATGCGCCAACGCATTCATCGTATGCGACAGTTATTTGTAAAAACACTACAAGATAAAAGTGCTAACCAAGACTTCAGCTTTATTGCTAAACAAAATGGTATGTTCTCATTTAGTGGTTTAAGTGAAGAACAGGTAATAAAATTGCGTGATGAGTATGGCATCTATATGGTCAATTCAGGTCGTATCAATGTTGCGGGAATGACTATCGATAATATGTCTAGACTTTGTGAATCAATAGTTGAAGTGTTATAAAAATATTATTAGCAAAATTTTGGACGATTTAATTTGTAGTTGTAAGGGCTGTATCATGATATATAGGCATTTTTTATTTAAAGCATCAAGGATTGTAAAATGATTAGTAAAGATTTACGCTCAGTTTTAAATGCGGGTTCGATAATTATTGGTTTAATTAACGCAAAATTTTTTTATTTTTTTATCTCTCTAATTATATTATTCGTTAATCTCTTTGTTAGTTCAAATATACTAAGGAATATCGGTTATCTTTTCTTTGTGATTTTTGTCGTGACTTTCATACTTAGTATTTATATAAATCTAAAAAACTCAAATAAAATAAAATTTTTAGCAAAAAATTTAAATATGAGTTGGACGCCTGATCTTACTATAGGAAAAATAAATGCAACTTCTGTTATATATTATCCCAATAGTAAGACTTTTTATTTTGTGAATCCAGTTGCAAATATATATGCTAGCGTTCCTCATGATTTTTTCAGAAATGTTGAACTGGAAGTAACGACAAAAACGGTAGCTAAAACAGAGGGTAATAGAAATTCAGCAAAAACGCATTATAAAGAAAAAGAATATTATAGTTTAATACTTTTTACCAATGATTTTAATATGCCAAGAATTTCAATTCCGATAAAAAATGGCAATGATGCCAGAAACTGGAAAGCAAAATTAGAATTGCATATTGCACCATAGAACTAAGTATGACAGCAATATCGTCTATTCTATTGCTGTCAAGAATCATCATCAAAAACAGTGAATCATACTATTTACCGATTCATCAAGCAGTAGCCTGAATATTATCCGTGCTAAATTATTTTAATGCAAAGATAAATAAGTGTAACAAAATGAAGTTAAACATACTGAGCTAACACAAATAATTATCGATTATCTTTTAATTATATAAAGTCTAATTCTTATTTTTATTCACTTTTATAAATCCCCACTTAAGTAGTCGTCTGATAGCAAATATATAAATTGATATGGAGTATCAACCCAAAATCCAATCAGTTCATCAATAATTGGCAATAATGGTTCGGTTGAAACCAAAATGAGCTAAAACTCAACGTTTTTATTCCATTTTGTTATATCAATAGACAAACTGATTATTAGACGATGATTGAATTATTATGAATAATTATTAAACAGAGTAGAGAATAATTATTGAGGGTGATTTAGTGGCATCACACGTTATAGATTTTTTGATTTTAGGTAATAATTTTGGCACGAGTGAAATGCGCGCCATTTGGTCAGAACAACATCGTTTAGAAAAACAAATACAAGTTGAGGTTGCCCTAGCGCAAGCACAAGGTGAACTAGGTGTGATTCCACGCGAGGTTGCCGATGCAATTATTGAAAAAGCCAATGCCTCTCAACTATCTATTGAACAAATAGCCGATGAAGCAGCGAAAGCCAAACACTCCTTAATGTCAACCATTAATGCACTGCAAAAACAAGTGGGTGAAGCGGGTCAATTTATTCATTATGGTGCAACGACCCAAGATATTGTTGATACGGCGACAGTCTTACAACTAAAACAATCATTTGCAATAATTGAACGTGATACCAAACTGATCGCGAATGAACTCAAACTGTTAGCAAAAAAATATCAATTTTTACCTATGGTAGGTCGTACCCATGGTATGCAAGCATTACCGACAACATTTGGTTTTAAATTAGCGGTTTGGTTAGACGAGTTTGTTCGTCATTTACAACGTTTATCTGAAATAAAACAAAGAGTTTTAGTCGGCAATATTAGCGGAGCTATTTGTACTTATGCATCAATGGGTGAATTGGGTCCACAAGTGGAAAATCGTGCATTAACTTCACTTGGACTAAATACACCCAATATTGGTTGGCAATCTGCACGAGATCGTTTTTCTGAATACGCGTCAGTTATTGCTCTTATTAGCGGTTCGCTTGGCAAAATTGGTAACGAATTTTACAACCTTATGCGAACAGAAATTAACGAAGTCGAAGAACCCTTTTCAGATGGTAAAATTGGCTCAACTACCATGCCTCATAAGCGTAATCCAGCCGCCTTAGAAGGTTTAGCTAGTCTTACCGCACCTCTATTAAAAAGTGTAGCACTTATTCATGAATCAATGAAAGTTGAACATGAACGCGATGCCATGAGCTGGCGGGCAGAATGGATTGCCCTGCCAGAAATTAATCTTTATATTTCAGCACAACTTCAAACCGCTTTAGCTGTTTTAAAAGGACTAAAAGTCAATGCTGATCAAATGTTAGCTAATTTAAAAAAACAAAATGGCTTACTGTTATCAGAAAAAATTATGTTCGAAATTGGCAAGCGATTAGGAAAACAAACTGCTCACCATTTAATTTATGAAAATGCTATGCAAGCATTTGAACAAAACCGACCATTTAAATCACTCCTATTGGATGATCCACGTTTAAGTGAACAATTTACCGAGTCTGAACTTGATAATTGGTTAAATCCAATTAATTATCTTGGGTCTGCACCACAAAAAGTCGACCAAGTAATCAAATATGCGGAACAAAGCGGAGTATTATTATGAATTTTCGCTTAATCAGCTGTTCCGATATTCCAGCATATCAACAATTATTGCACCGAGCATATCAAGCTACGTCACAGTTAGGCATTCATTTTGCAGCAGCTACTGTCGAACCTGAAGAAATAGTTCATCATATTGATTCGAATGCAGTTTATATAATAGAAAAGGACAATAAATTAATATCAACCTTAAGCATACGTTTTCCATGGGGAAATAACCCAGGACCTTATGGATTACCACATTTAGGCTGGTTTGCAACAGATCCAATTTATAAAGGAAAAGGCTATGGTAATGCTTTATGGGATTGGGTTGAAAAAGAAGTTTTAATTAACCAACTTAAGCTTCCCGCCGTAACTTTAGGTACAGCAGCCAATCATCCATGGTTAGCCAATATATATCGCAAAAAAGGATATCAACAAATAGGGCAAGTAAATTTAACCAGTGATCACACTACCCTTTATTTTGAAAAAATATTAAATCACAAAAACTATTCCGAATGGAAAAAGAGGAGTCATCAATAATGAAAAAAATAATAACATGGTTTTCTGCTATTTTATTAATTACCCTGAGTGGTTGTGATAATCAATCAAACAATCAGGCGGCGGAACAAAACATTATAAAAGTAGGCTCAACCGGTCAAAGTTACCCGAATGGTTATAAACAAGATGGAAAGTTAGTTGGATTTGATGTCGAAGTCACAGAAGCAATTGCCAATGAGTTAGGTTTTAAAGTTGAATGGGTAATTGCTGAATTTGGTGGATTAATGGGCCAATTTGACTCAGGTCGTTTAGATACGGTAGCAAATGCAGTGGCAGTTACACCAACTCGTCAAGCTAAATATGATTTTTCTCAGCCGTATAGTTTTTATGGTAGTCAAATTGTTACACACAAAGATAATAACAATATTAATCAGTTAACTGATTTTAATGGTAAAACTATTGCAGGGGTACTTGGTTCAAACCATATTAATAATCTTAAAAAAGCATTTCCTAATAACGAAATTACGATCAAAACCTATGAAACTCGAGATGGAGCAATGCATGATACAGAATTTCAAAGAGTCGATGGTTATGTCAATTCAAAACCAATTTTATTGGCAGAAATTAAACGAAAAAATCTACCATTCAAATTAGTGGGCGAACCAATTACTATTGAACAAGTTGCCTTCCCATTTAGTAAGGATGAAAAAGGTAAAGCTTTACGAGAAAAATTTAACCAAGCCATCGAAAAATTACGTGTTAATGGAACATTGAAAAATCTTTCAATTAAATATTTTGGTGAAGATATTACCTCATGAATTTTAATATAAACTATTTCTTTAGTGTATTCCCGCAGATATTACCTTATCTGCCAGTTACACTTTTTATTGCCATTATATCATTTGTGTTTGCCACTATATTAGGGCTTGCTATTGCTTTGATTAGAAACAATAAAATTATTGTAATTGATTCTTTTTTGGCGCTGTTTATTTCTTTATTTCGTGGAATTCCATCTGTCGTTTTACTGTTTATTATTTATTATGGCCTACCACAAATATTTCCAATTATGAAACAGGTAGGCGCAACCACGGCGGCTATTATCTGTTTTAGTTTAAAATATTCAGCTTATTTAGCCGAGATATTTCGTGCTGGCTTAACTTCGGTTGATCTTGGACAAAAAGAAGCAGGATTAACCTCAGGATTAAGTACAATTCAGGTTTATCGAGGAATTATATTACCTCAAGCGATGATTAATGCTTTACCGAATGCGGGGAATATGTTTATTTCACTACTCAAAGACTCTTCTGTAGCATTTTTTGTCGGGGTACAAGAATTATTAGCAGCAGGAAAAATGTTAACTGCTAATTCTTTTCTCTATTTTGAAACTTACTTAGCCGTCGGTATTGTTTACTGGCTAACTGTTGTCGCCTATTCATGGTTACAAAAGCAGTTAGAACGTAAACTAACTAAACCATATCATCGTTAAGGAGAGCATGATGATTAGTGTATCTCATTTATCAAAACGATTTGGAAATAATGAAGTTTTAAAAGAAATAAATCTTAATATCAAAGAAGGTGAAGTAGTTGCCATTATTGGACCTTCCGGATCGGGAAAATCAACCTTATTGCGTTGTCTTAATTTACTTGAAAAACCTAATACAGGAACGATTCGTATTGATAAAGTAATACTCAATAGTGAACATTACAACCATAAGCAAGAGACCAATTTACGCAAACAATCAGCAATGGTTTTTCAACACTACAATTTATTTAGAAATAAAACAGCTTTAGAAAACATTACTTATCCATTAATTGTTGCACAGAAAATGAAGAAAAGTGAGGCACAACAGTACGGAATATCATTGTTAGAGCGAGTTGGAATGTTAGCTTATGCTGATCAATATCCTGTAACATTATCGGGAGGGCAACAACAACGTGTTGCAATTGCTAGGGCATTAGCTGTAAGACCAAAAGTATTATTATTTGATGAACCAACTTCTGCGTTAGATCCTGAGAGAGTTCATGAAGTTTTACAAGTGATGCTGAAACTAGCCAAAGAAAAGATAACTATGCTAATCGTAACCCATGAAATGGAGTTTGCAAAGTATGTGGCCGACCGCATCATCTTTATGGCTAATGGTATTATTGTTGAGGAAGGGCCAGCAAAATCATTAATTGATAACCCACAACACGAGTTAACTCAACGCTTTTTACGGCAACTCAATGATGATATTGATTTTGAAATTTAAGCTTATATTTATAAAATAATTAACTGTTTATAGTAGATATCAAAGCATTTTCCAATGCGATATGAGTAATTGTTTAATATCCATACCATTGGCTAGAGCATAGATATCAGACAATAATTGTTGTGCTTTAATTTTATTTTGCAATGCTCCAAATAACTTAGCGGCCAATTCTTGTTGGCTATAAGGATTTTTAGGTGATCCTTGAGGAATATCCACTCGTTGGCTAATTTTTTGTCCATCATTTAATACTATTTCAATAACGACATAGCGCTTATTATATGCATCAGGATGAGGGGTTAATTGTATATCATAACTACGCTGCATTTTTTGGATTAATTGTAGGATATTGTCAGCTATTGGCTTTGAAGCAAATTGTTCAAAATCGATAGGTATACCGAGTAAAATCAATGCTAAAATATATTCTGCTGAAAAACGTCCTTGCTCAGCT
The DNA here is from genome assembly GCF_026536845.1 of Gilliamella sp. B3023. NCBI lineage: Bacteria > Pseudomonadati > Pseudomonadota > Gammaproteobacteria > Orbales > Orbaceae > Gilliamella > Gilliamella sp. B3023. The sequence goes on along the minus strand of NZ_JAFNNH010000006.1, from coordinate 32,396 downwards.
AATAATGGCTTTTTATAGATCAGTGCTGCATCACTATTAATTGGAGCAAAGAAAAGAGTAATATAATCAATATTATCTACATTAAACTTAGGATGCTTATAAATTAACTTACCCGCATCAGCAATATATGAAGCGGCAGAACAATATGAATAAGTCTTAAACCATAACCCTGGTTCAACAATCTTCCATGGCTTAGCCCAGACAGTTAAATCTAAATTATCATTGCCTTGTCCATATATTGATAAAAAACCGAGGTTATCATCAAGAAAATCCTTATCTGCTGAAATCCCAGCTCTTAACCATTCAACCGATTGTATAGCATGTTGTGCAGCCAATCCCGCATGCAAAAATTTTATTGGTGTCCCCATCATTAATCGCAGACCTGACGCTTGCGTCGCAGCTAAAGTTAATGCTTGAGCAAGAAATGGTTCATCATATAAATAACAAATAGCAGCTGTTGCGGCAATACCACCTAAAGTGATTGTTGTATGCCAACCTTTTTCATAATGTTCAGGATTGACACATCGTCCCAATAAGGCCATAACTTCAATACCTATTACATAGGCAGTTAAAAAACGACGACCATCTAAACGCGTTAATGAATCATCTAAGCGGATACTAGCAAATAAGGCTGATAAGATAACCGCTGATGGATGACCACGTACATCAATATGTACATCATCATAATCTAAACAATGTGCTTGAAAACCATTAAATAATGCTGCTTGCCGGCTAGTTGCTAACGTTTTTTGACCAATTAGCCAAGCTCGATTGTTGCCACCTTCATCATTTATCCAGGCCAGTAATTGCTGAACATTAGTTCCATTAGATGCCTGTAAGCTACTCGCAAAATAATCAATAACACCATTAATTGCACATTCAAGGACTGATTGTTGTTCAATAATTGGCGTATTTTTTATTAACAAACTCAATTGTTGACCTAAATGCATTATAAACTCTCATACAAATCTCAATAAATATTGAGCAAATAGTGGATGCTACATATGCGTTTAAAAGATTATATCGCTATATCTTAATAACTAGAAATAATCATTATTTAGCAATCTAGCTTGATAACACTTTATATGTGCTAAAATATCTCTATGCTTAAACATCACGAAAAAATACATCCAATTATGTCAATATGTTATATCGCCTTAGGCAGTAATCTTAACGATCCATTAGCTCAAGCTAATCAAGCTATTGCAGCCCTAAAACAATTACCCAATACCGTAGTTACTGACATTTCACCATTTTATCGCAGTAAACCGCTCGGTCCACAAGATCAAAATGATTACCTCAATGCAGTTATAAAGTTAACCACCTCACTTAAACCTATAGCTTTATTAGATGAACTACAAGCAATAGAAAAATCACAAGGTCGGGTACGCAAAGATAATCGATGGGGAGCAAGGACATTAGACTTAGATATATTATTATACGATGACTTAATAATAGACAACGATAGACTAACAATTCCTCATTATCATATGAAAAATAGAGAATTTGTACTCTATCCTTTATTTGATATTTCACCAGAACTCATCTTACCTGATAACGATAAGCTGTTTGATTTAATTAAAAAATGTCCTTTGAATAATTTAAAAAAATGGGATGAATAATTAATCTTATTAATAACATATAGTTGTAATATTCTGCACTTTTAGCACAAAAAAAATAGTAAAAAAAATTTGCCAAAGGCTAATTTATTGCTATAGTTTAGCGCTTGAAAATAATGTGTATTTAAGGGGATTGCTGTGAAAAAGGAACAAAAAGTAAATACATCTTCTCTTAGTCTGCTATCAATTGCTGGGCTTGAGCCTTATAAAGAGGCGAAAGGTGAGGAGTATATGAATCCTAAGCAATTGAAACATTTTAAACTAATCTTAGAAGCGTGGCTTTCACAATTACAAGGTGAAATGGGTAAAACTGTCTCTCATATGCAAGATGAGGCTGCTAATTTCCCAGATCCAGCCGACCGCGCAACTCAAGAAGAAGAGTTCAGTTTAGAACTAAGAGCGCGTGATAGAGAACGCAAACTTATCAAAAAAATTGAAAAAACATTAAAGAAAATTGAAACCGATGATTTTGGCTATTGTGAATCATGTGGTGTTGAAATTGGTATCCGTCGTTTAGAAGCAAGACCTACCGCTGATTTATGTATCGATTGTAAAACATTAGCTGAACTTCGTGAAAAACAAATGGGTATGTGATTCTCATTTAACTATTCTTTCTATCCTATACGCCCATGCAATATATTGGTCGTTTTGCTCCGTCACCTTCTGGACCATTACATTTTGGTTCGTTGGTGACAGCTCTCGGTAGCTACTTACAAGCCAAGGCCAGCAATGGTAAATGGCTTGTTCGTATTGAAGATATTGATCCTCCAAGGGAAGTCAAAGGCGCATCATCTTTAATATTAAAAACATTAGAAGCTTTTAATCTCTATTGGGATGATCAAGTTTTATATCAGTCTAACTGTAGTGAACGTTATCGCTCAGTGTTAGCATCATTAATTTCTGAGCAAAAAGCTTACTATTGTGATTGTACCAGACAACGGATCCATAGCCTTAAAAACAATATTTATGATGGATTTTGTCGTGAGCGATATTTAACATTAAATAACGTTGCTATTCGTTTAAAGCAGAATCATCCGATTTTCTCTTTTGATGATAAAATTCGAGGTCAACAAAGCATTGATCATATCAATGCACTAGAAGATTTTATTATTCATCGAAAAGATGGATTATTTGCTTATAATCTAGTTGTTGTATTAGATGATAATTATCAAGGAATAACCGAAATTGTTCGTGGTGCAGATCTATTACCTGTGACCGCTAAACAGATTTCACTTTATCAATTATTTAATTTTACAATCCCAAATTACTGCCACTTACCATTAGCTTTAGATAGTCATGGTAATAAACTCTCGAAGCAAAATCATGCCTCTCCAATTGATATAAAAAAAACCAAATTATTAACGGTGCAAGCATTACAATTTTTAGGTCAACAAATACCCGAAAATTGGCAAGATGCCACACAGAAAGCGTTATTAGATTGGGCGATATCACACTGGGACATTAATCATATTCCCAAACAAGACTGTATGTTAACCACCAATATAAGATAAATTAGGTGTGATACCTAAATGGTGGGTATGTAATAAATGTTTTTCAGGTTTTATTAATAGTGAAGATAAAATTCTAGCTTTAAGTTGCGCTTTTTGCTCAGAGCTTTGTAGTAAATCCCGTAAATCAACCGCTGCATCACCAAACAAGCAATAATGTAATTTACCGATCGACGAGACACGTAATCGATTGCAACTTTTACAAAAATCCTTTGAATACGGCATAATCAGACCAATCTTACCTCGATAATCACTATGCGCATAAACTTTAGCAGGTCCAGAGAACGCCTCTTTTGACTGTAATTGCCAACCTTGTTCAATAAGTTGTGATTCCATCACATGACCAGCTAAATGATAACGATTAAATAATTCACGGCTTTCTGTTGTTTCCATCAATTCTATAAAACGTAACTCAACTGAACGATCTTTAATCCAAGTTAAATAATCAGCCAGATGGTCGTTCATATTTTTCATCAAAACGGTATTAATTTTAACTTTCCTAATACCTACTTCTAATGATTTTTCAACGCCTTGAATCAGCTCACGTAATTTATCTTGGCCTGTTATTTGTTTAAAAATGTAAGGAGAAAAACTGTCAATACTAATATTAATAGCATTAAGTCCTGCTTGTTGCCAATAATGCACATTTTTTAATAACCGTGAACCATTGGTTGTGATAGCGAGTTGTTTGATGCTGGGATAAGCAGAAATTATTGACAAAATATCTATAAAGTCTCGACGCAAAGTCGGTTCACCGCCCGTTAGCCGAATTTTATGTACACCAAGTTCAGTAAACGTTGACACAACATTGTCAATTTCATTTAACGATAAAAAGCGATGATCTTTATTAGGTCGATAACCATTAGGTAAACAGTATTGGCACTGAAAATTACACTGCTCGGTAATCGACAAGCGTAGATATTGAAATCGACGCTGAAAATTATCCATTAATTGCATATCACAAACACCTTATCCAAATCGGGAAGCATAGCCATTTCTGTGCTATACCGCGGCTAGTCCACCATATGAAACTCACTTAGGTGAAAAAGCTTCAGAGTTTGTTTAAGTCTAGCATAGACACTATTTATTGACTACGGACAATTATCACTATTCGATGATTGATTAGATGATTCAATTTCATCATTATTCCTTTCAGTATGAATAACGGTAATGTAATTAGGTATCGTCGGCGCACAGCGATAAAGATAGACCCACTGCATTCCATTTTGTTCAATTTTTATGTAATGCTTAATTAATTTGTCACTTTCAGTATCGCTAGGCGATTGTTGATCTTTATATTGATCAAGAAATTCTTTTATTATTTCCTCACCATCGGTTAATGGACCTTTATAATTTGCTATATAATTTGCACTTAACTGCTCTAATTTCTTTAAGAATAATGCTTGCTCTTTTTCAATATTAAACTGCTTAGGATTATGATAGCCTAAAGTGGTATAAATCCTGTCTGCGATCGGTGAACCTGTGTTGACTTGTTTTTTTTTGCGAGAAAATATATTTAAAGGGGGCAACAATATTATCCCAAAAATAAAGAGATACAATGTCGGCACCAATGAGATTTGCAAATAGAGCTGTATCAAGCCCCAAATACAACTTGAAATGCCGATCATCTCCAAGGCCTTTACAATCAGTGATTTGCGAGTTTTAGGATTTTCAATGCTCGCTTCTGTACCCTCTATAACATAAGGATGCATCCATATTATATGATCAGCAGGTCGACGTAGCGCATAGGCAAAATAGCTGCCACCATCAATTGGGTCAACCACTACCTCAACATAATCACCGTCAGCAAAAGCAACACGACTACAAACCCCTTCAATTAGTTTATCACCTAATTTAAATCGGTAATATTGTTCAATATTTGGCGTATCATTCTTGCCGGATGAATCCTGTGCAGCAATCATTTGATTGATTTTATACACCACAGCGAGATAACCGATTGAGTTTAAATCAATATCAGCACACCCAGCTAATTTACGGGCTTGAATAAAAGTCTCTCGTGATGGATAGACTGCTAAATCGGTGATATAACCAGTGATAATTTGATAATGTTCAATCGAGGTTGTCGTGCAAGGTTTCATAAAATTCCTTCTCTATTGCGCGTTGATGCTATCTAATCAATAATTGGTAGTCAGTTAGGCAATGTTGGCTTTTTACAATAATACGCCTTTATATTGTGCTAACAGTTTAAATTCGGCGTCTGCGGATCATTAAATATGTCACTCGTACCTGCAAGATATAATTTTTAATAAGTAAATAAAAATCCTTTCTCATTGATAACTCACTAACCATAAAATCCAGTCTATTTAACATGTTAATTTTTTAACATTTTTTATTATAGAGTAATTATTATTCTGCCTCTAGAGATAATTTTTTACTCACCTAATTGGTTTATATTTAAGCTTATTTTCAGCTTTGCTTAGTATTCATCATATTTCAGTATATAATGATTTCCTTGTCGATAAAACCGTCAAATGGAGGTTGTGATGATTACCCATATAAGCCCGTTAGGATCAATGGATTTACTTGCGCAGGCTGAAGTTGATATTTTAAAAAAATCAGCAAATAGCGAACTTTATCAATTATTTAGAAATTGCTCATTAGCTACCCTTAATGCGGGTAGTAAAACGGATAACACTAAAGAATTACTAGATAGATTTAAATCGTTCGAAATTAACGTTATCAGTAAAGAGCGTGGAGTTAAATTAGAGCTTATTGATGCACCTGAAAGTGCTTTTGTCGACAAACGCATTATTCGCTCCATACAAGCCAATCTGTTTGCGGTTTTACGTGATATTCTTTTTTTAAATGGCCAAATTACGGCAATTAAACACTTGGTACCTAACGAGAAGCTTGAAAAAGAGCACTCCTATTACATCACCAATCTTGTTTTTTCTATTCTGCGTAATGCCAATGCCCTACACGTTGGCGAAGAGCCTAATCTAATTGTTTGTTGGGGTGGACACTCAATTAACGAAAGTGAATATTATTATGCTCGTCAAGTTGGTATGCAACTTGGATTACGAGAACTTAATATCTGTACAGGCTGCGGTCCGGGAATAATGGAAGCACCAATGAAAGGCGCCGCTGTTGGTCATGCACAACAACGTATAAAAGATAGTCGCTTTATTGGTATGACTGAGCCATCGATAATTGCAGCCGAACCACCAAATGCGTTAGTTAATGAACTTATCATTATGCCAGATATCGAAAAACGACTTGAAGCGTTTGTTCGAATGGCGCATGGTATAGTTATCTTTCCTGGCGGACCTGGTACTGCTGAAGAATTACTTTATATTTTGGGGATTATGCTCAATCCTGCTAATAAAAATCAGACTTTACCAATTATTTTAACAGGCCCAAAAGAGTGTGAAGATTATTTTGACGCGATTGATCAATTTATTCGTAATACTTTAGGCGAAGAAGCGACTAAATTGTATGAAATTATCATTGATTCACCTGAACAAGTTGCTCGCATAATGAAACATGGGGTAAAACAGGTTAAATCATCACGGTTAGCAACTGGTGATGCTTATGGTTTTAACTGGTTACTCAAAATTGATGAAGCATTACAGCACCCATTTGAACCAACCCATGAAAACATGGCATCACTTAATCTACATAAAGATCAGCCAGTTGAATTATTAGCTGCTGATTTACGCCGTGCTTTTTCTGGAATTGTTGCTGGTAATGTTAAAGAGTTTGGTATGAAGCAAATTGCTGAACATGGTCGCTATAAATTGCAAGGTGATCCTGAAATCATGAAGCAATTAGATAATTTACTGCTTAGCTATGTAAAACAAGATCGCATGAAGCTTCCTGGAGGTAGTGCCTATCAACCTTGTTATGAAATTTGTTATTAATTAACTTTAATATTAGCCAGTTATACTTCGCCGATACAAAAATCGGCGGAGTATTTAGCAATATTTGAACACTCTAAAGATCACTTAAAATATCTAACGCTTCCGACACTTTCTTAACAGCAAAGATCTGCATATTTTCTGGCTTTTTCTTTGGCATATTAGCTATAGGCACTATTGCCTTTTTGAAACCATGTTTAGCGGCTTCAGAAATACGCTCTTGACCACTTGGTACTGGTCGTATTTCTCCTCCTAGACCTATTTCACCAAAAATAACCACATCTTGTGGTAAAGGGCGATTTCGAAAACTGGATACCAATGCCGCAATCAATGCTAAATCGACACTAGTTTCGGTCACTTTTACCCCGCCAACAACGTTAACAAAAATATCCTGATCAGCCATTTGTAAACCACCATGGCGATGCAAAACCGCGAGTAAAAGTGCCAGCCGATTTTGATCAAGCCCGACAGTCACTCGCCTTGGATTGCCATATACAGAATGATCAACTAACGCTTGAATTTCAACCAGTAATGGACGAGTACCTTCCCATAACACCATTACCGAACTGCCCGATAACATCTCTTCACCACGACTTAAAAAGATTGCAGATGGATTACTGACTTCTTTCAATCCTTGTTCAGTCATAGCAAACACACCTAACTCATTGACTGCGCCAAAACGATTTTTATGGCTACGTAAAGTTCGAAATCGAGAGTCAGCATCACCATCAAGTAAAATTGAGCAATCAATACAGTGTTCAAGTACTTTAGGGCCAGCTAGTGACCCATCTTTAGTCACATGGCCAACCATAATAATGGCTATGCCTTTGGTTTTCGCAAAACGCGTTAAATAAGCTGCAGTTTCACGAACTTGAGCCACACTACCTGGCGAAGATTGAATATCAGCAAGATGCATAACTTGAATTGAATCAATAACCATTAACTTTGGCTGTGACTGCTCAGCAAGTAAACAGATCTGCTCAATACTGGTTTCAGACAACATATTAATATTATCCGTCGGTAAACCTAAACGATGTGCACGCATCGCTACTTGTTGTAATGATTCCTCACCAGTAACATAAAGCGTATTCATTTGTGCTGACAGTTTACTCATGGTTTGCAGTAGCAAAGTACTTTTACCTGCACCGGGGTTACCACCAATTAAGATAGCACTACCTGGTACTACACCACCACCAAGCACACGGTCAAATTCAGAAAATCCAGTTGAAAATCTGGGTAAGGCTTCCAGACTAATTTCAGATAATTTTTGGATTTTAGTTTGCCCTGCACCACCGGCATAGCCGGTTAATCGGTCATTGCGTGATGAACTACTAGCTAACCTAACTTCAGTAATAGTATTCCATGCATGACAAGCGCTACATTGACCTTGCCAACGAGGATAGTCAGCACCACAATCATTACAGACATAAGCGCGCTTTACTGTTTTTGCCAAATTCTTCTCCTAGCCTTCACTTAATAAACTGGTAGATAAGATGCACCATAAACCGGTTAAATCAGCATAATTGATGCTGATTCTTGCTTTTTCAACGACTTTAGGCTTTCCATGATAAGCAACACCAAGCCCCGCTATTCTAATCATCATTAAATCATTTGCCCCATCACCAATCGCAACAGTTTGCTCAATAGGAATATCTAAAGAGGTGGCTAATTGTTGTAACATCCGCGCTTTATATTTAGCATCAACAATTTGCCCATTAACTTTACCTGTCAGCTTACCGTTTTTAATTTCTAATTCATTAGCGTGAGCATCAATTAGTTTTAACTTCTGTTTTAAATGATTTGCAAAATAGGTAAATCCACCCGAAACAATGGCAACATGCCAATTTTTTTTATGCAACTCTTTAACTAAATAAGTTAATCCTGGTGTTAATGGTAGACTCTCTTTTACTTGTTCTAAAATATCTTGCTGTGCGCCTTTTAATGTAGCAACTCGTTTACGTAAGCTGGTAGCAAAATCAAGTTCACCACGCATAGCAAGCTCAGTCACTGCAGCAACTTGTTCACCGACACCGTGTAATTTTGCTAGTTCATCAATACACTCAATACCAATTGCGGTCGAGTCCATATCCATTACTAATAAACCTGGGGAATGCAATGTGGGTAAATTATCAATTGGTGAAACATCAATACCTAATGTTAGCGAAATCGATTTGGCTTTTTTCGGCATTACGCCTGCAATACGTACTATTTGATAGGTTTTAATTTTCCAAGATGAAACCACAACCATTGGCATTGCAAGTTGTCTTTGAAATTTTGAAAGCAGTGTTTTATTTAACTTTTTCCCATAAATAATCCAACCCGTTTTACCAGCATTGTAATCCAATGGAACAACTTCACAACCATTTAAAGACAAAGGTAAACCTTGCCAGTATTGAATATTTTCTGGGAGATCATTATAGGTTAATGTATAAGCCATATATCGAAAGTCTTAAAAATGTAAAACAGATTCGGAATTTACCATATCTACTAAAGATTGTCCAAGTAAGGATTATAAGAAGTTATTTCTTAAATTTTACGGCTCAAAAACCCCGTTCCTCAACTTTTTTTGCAAGAAATTTCATTGTTAATCAATAGTAATTAGCTTCAGTTTAGAAATGAAGAAAGAAGACTAAACAGATAGTCCCCACATACAAAGCTGTTCAAGTGCTGGGCCAATTTTTTCACCCAAAGGGGTTAATTTGTATAACACTTTAAGTGGTGGTTTTTCACCATATACACTACGAGTGATAAGTTCATCTTCCTCCAACTTTTTAAGCTGGATGCTCAGCGTCATATCAGTGATTTCAGGGATCACCACTTTTAACTCACTAAATCGTTTTTCACCAGAAAGCAAATAATAAAGGATAACACCTTTCCATTTTCCACCGATTAAATCCATAGCTAAACTTATTGGGCAATAATAAATTTTATTCTTATATCGTATTGATGATCGATGTTCACTGCTTTGCATACACATTCCTACTATCAAATTAGATAGATATTGCTGAAAAAATATTAATCACTAAACTAAAGAGAGTAACTAAATTTTTTATAGTATAAAAACAAAGGAACAATTATGCCATTAATTATTTTAGGTCACCCTAATATTGAACAATCAATTGCCAATAAAACGATTATTGAAACATTACAAGATAAAGTAAAGGATATTGAAATTCGTAATATTCACCAACTTTATCCAGATTACAAAATCAATGTACAAGAAGAACAAGCTGCTTTACTTAGACATGATCTTATCGTTCTACAATACCCTATGTATTGGTTCAACATGCCAGCAATACTAAAAATATGGTTTGATGAGGTATTAACCTATCAATTTGCTTATGGCTCGAAAGGCGATAAATTAAAAGATAAAAAGTTATTGCAAAGTTTAACTGTAGGACAAACAGAGCAAAATTTTCAAAAATATTCCCCTGAATTAATGAATCATTTACTTCAATCCGTAAAAACTTCAGCACTCTACGCGCAAATGAAATACCTTTCCCCTGCCATTTTATATGGCGTGTCGCCTGTTATTGAGGGAGAAAAAACGACAATAAAAGCAAAAGCATTAAAGCATAGTCAGCAATTAGTTCAATTGATTGAAAATTACAGTAAGTAGCGCAATGTTAATACATTAATCATTTTTAAACAGAGCTGGCATTGTAAAAATGTACTAACTACTTTTTTTTAAAACAGCATAGAAAAAACCATCACCACCGTGTACAGTTGGTAAAAATTGTTTCGTATCACCCACAAGTTGGGCATTGCTGTTTTCTTGTAAAAACCGCTCAATTTGTAATCTATTTTCATCAGGTAGGATTGAACAGGTAGCATAGACTAAAGTGCCACCTGTTTTTAAATAAGACCAAATATTGGTTAAGATCCCATGTTGCAATTCAGTGAGTTGCGCAATATCACTATCTCGCCGTAACCACTTGATATCAGGATGGCGACGAATTACGCCTGTTGCCGAGCATGGTGCGTCAAGCAAAATTCGGTCAAATTGTTTACCCGAGCACCATTTTTCAGGTGTAAGACCATCACCCACTTTAACTTCTGCTACTTGTTTTAGGCGAGCCAGATTTTCTTCAATACGTTTAGCACGACCTGCATCAACATCTACCGCTAATAAATTTGCTTTAGGTGCAATTTCTAAGATATGGGTTGTTTTTCCACCTGGAGCGGCACACATATCCAAAATTTGCTCACCATTTTGGGGTTCTAACAAATATGCAGCATATTGAGCAGATAAGTCCTGTACGGTAACGGCTCCTTCAGCAAAATAAGGTAATTTCGTTACATTTACAGGCGACAATAACCTGATAGCACAAGGCAAATCAGCAAAAGCTTCTGATTCAATTTGCCGTTCAGTTAACAATTGTTGATACTCACTAACAGAATAGTGATTAAGATTAACGCGTAACCACATTGGTGGTTTTTGGTTATTGGCAGAAATGATTGCTTGCCATTTCTCGGGGTAAGCTTGCTTAAGACGATTAACTAACCAACTTGGATGCAAGGTTTGAGGTGCTTTATCATCCTGTACAAATTTTCGTTGTAATGATTCTTGTTGGCGTAAAAATTCACGCAATACGCCATTTACTAATCCTTTGAGCGCTGATTTTTTTAAATCATTTACTGCATTAACTGTTTCGCCTACAGCTGCATGTTCAGGTATTCTGGTATATAAAATTTGGTAAATACCCACTAACAATAAATAGTGTAGAACTCGATTTTTCCCGGTAAGAACTTTATTCATCAAAGTATGAATATAAAAATTAAGTTCAGGTAAAACACGCATCACACCAAAACAGATTTCTTGCATTAGCGCGCGATCTTTTTCTGCTACTTTATGGCTAAATAACGTTAAGGCCGTACTAAGCGATTGCCCCTCTTCAAGTACGTTAAAAATCGCTTGAGCACAAATAGCTCGAATATTTGAGTGTGACTTTTTATTCATAACCAATAATGACCTTAACTCATCAATCTAAATATTTATAAAATTAATGATCCCACCCAACCAGCTATAAACAATGGAATATTAAAATGGGTAAAGGTTGGAATAACACTATCTCTTATATGATCATGCTGACCATCACTGTTTAAACCAGCAGATGTTGCTAAAATAGTATCTGAAGGAGGTGAACCTGCATCGCCAATCGCTCCTGACGCACCAATTAAGCAAACGGTTGCTATTGGTGAAAAGCCCAACTGAACACATAAAGGAACATAGATAGCTGCAATAATTGGTACAGTAGAGAAAGATGAACCAATACCAAGTGTAATGATCAAGCCAACTAACATCATCATAAAAGATGCAACTACTTTATTCCCCGCAAATAATGAGGCACTATTAACAACTAATGGTTCTATTTCATGAGTCTGTTTTAATACTTCAGCAAAGCCTTGAGCTGATATCATCACAAAGCCGATCATCGCCATCATTTTGATACCATCGGTAAAGATTCCGTCTGCCTCACCCCATTTAATTGAGCCTGAAGCAATAAAGCAGATAAAGCCAATTAAAGCACCTAAAATCATCGATCCTGTGTAAAGTTGCACTGTAAAAGAGAGAATAATTGCTAATAATGAGACGACAAGTGAACGAGTACTTACATTACTAAACTCTTCGGCATGGCTTTCTTCATGAATCAGTTTATATTGTCTCGGTTTACGATAACTAACGAAAATAGCCCAAAGTAGACCAACAAACATACCAAAAGCCGGAATAGCCATAGCATGCATAACATTAACATGGCTAACATCCATCCCCGATGAAATAATATTTTTTAATAAGATTTGATTTAAGAAAATATTACCGAATCCGACAGGTAAAAACATATATGGTGTAATCAAACCAAATGTCATGATACAAGCAATCATTCGTCTATCTAGTTGCAATCTCGACATTACATATAATAGTGGCGGAATTAACAACGGTATAAAAGCAATATGAATTGGGATGATATTTTGTGAGGAAATACTAACTAACCCGATTATGATAATTAACAACCATTTAATTCGAGTTTTAGCATCATTAGTCGTTAACTGCTTAATGGCTTTGTCAGCTAACAATTCTGGTAATCCTGATTTTGAAATTGCTACTGCAAACGCACCAAGCATAGCATAAGAAAGCGCAATATTAGCCCCGTTGCTAATCCCAGTATTAAAAGCGTCAATTGTTTCTTTTAATGTTAAATGGCTACATAAACCACCGACAAAAGCACCAATGATTAAGCTAATCACCACATGAACACGGCAAAGCGAAAGGACTAACATTAAAATAACTGCAACAACCACTGCATTTACCGAGGAAAACAGCTCAAGAATAGTATTCATAAATAGATTCTTCGTAGCAAAATAAAGATAGTTATTCTAGGCGATAGATATATAAAGTGCAATTGTTAGTATACGCTTACTAGCGTAAATTATTTTTTAGGTAAGACTAAAGAAAACTTATAATAAATTTAATGCTAACATTGCAAATAAAGAATAACCGATTTGTATCCTTAATGAAAATTGTGTGAATAACTTGCTTTAATTAACGGTAATATTCAATTCATGCTGATATGGTGCTGATAGAAATAAACCTTTATAATACGTTGTCATTATCATAATGTAATCACTACAAGATTATGCAAATTTGCTATACTGTAACGCATATATACTTGGATTAATGTTTTTTATATTAGAGTATCATATCAATTTACAGCTTAAACATTCATTATTAGGTTGGTAAATAAATAACTTAAAATGATTTAAGTATATAGTTAGCAACAAAGTATGAGGTTTATTTTTATGTTTTCTTGGTGGACAAAAATTTATTTTTCACTAATTCAAATTCCTGTTAAACTTTTTGTTAAAAGTAAACCAATTCCTACCGATCCCATTACTGAACTGGACCTCGATATCCATCGTCCAATTTTGTATGTGCTTCCTTATAACTCTCAAATTGATTTAATGGTAGTTAGGTCGCTTTGTCTAAAATATCATTTACCAGATCCTTTATTAGGAATTGATATTAATGATAAAACTGTACCTGCTTATATTTATATCGATAAAGGGCCAGGAATTTTTGCTTCAAGTAAACAAAAAAATAAATCTATCGAAATTTTAAGGGAATACATTTCAGCGCATCAACAAAATGATGAACTTGATGTTCAAATGTTGCCTGTATCTGTCATGTTTGGTCGTAAACCAGATAAAGAAGGCAAAAAAATGCCTTCACTGCAAGTGTTAGGTGCTACCTATAAACTTTATAAAATCTTAATTTCTGGTCGTGACTGCTATACTCGATTTTCTCGGACCGTATCTTTTAAAGATATTAAAGTTGACGATAAACAAGATATTTCTGTTTTAGCTCATAAGCTTGCACGTGTAGCACGTATTCACTTTGCTAAACAAAGAGCGGCTTCTGTTGGTCCTAAATTGCCTGTTAGACAGGAAATGCTTAATAAATTATTAACTAACCCAGCTCTTGCTGAAGCAATACAAGAAGAAGCTAAAAGTAAACATATTGGGCTGGATAAAGCCAAGAAAAATGCTTTATCACTTCTAAATGAAATCGCGGCTAATTTTTCTTACCGCATGCTAAGAGTGACTGACTTTGTTCTTACTTGGGCTTGGAACAGACTTTATCAAGGTTTAAAAGTAACAAACGCTGATCCAGTTCGAGAGCTTGCTGAAAATGGACACGAAATCGTTTATGCACCATGTCATCGAAGTCATATGGACTATTTGTTATTGTCTTATGTACTTTATCGGCAAGGATTAGTTCCACCACATATTGCAGCTGGTATCAATTTAAATTTCTGGCCAGCAGGCCCTATCTTTAGGCGCTTAGGGGCATTTTTTATCCGCCGTTCATTTAAAGGTAACAAACTCTATACCGCCGTATTTAGAGAGTATTTAGCAGAGTTATTTATCCGCGGTTATGCCGTCGAATATTTCATTGAAGGTGGGCGCTCACGCACAGGAAGACTACTCGACCCTAAAACCGGAATGTTGTTGATGACAATCCAAACTTTATTACGGGGTGATACACGCCCAATCACAATTGTCCCGGTCTATATTGGTTATGAACATGTTTTAGAAGTTGCCACTTATGCTAACGAGCTGCGTGGCGCTAAAAAAGAAAAAGAAAGCTTGTGGAGCACAATTAAAGCCTTCTTCAAATTAAAAAAACTAGGCTTTGGCTACGTTAACTTTGGTAGCCCAATACCTTTAAATCAATTTTTAAATCAGCATATACCTGAATGGCGAGATGCTATTGATCCTACAGGAACACAGCGCCCTAATTGGTTAACACCAACAACTAATTTGCTTGCGAAACAAATTATGGAGCACATCAATTCTTCGGCTGCGATTAATGCTATGAATTTATGTTGTTCAATATTATTAGCCGCTGATCAATGCACATTAACAAAAGTAAAATTATTAGAGCATTTAGATTATCTTTTAAAATTATTGAAAAACATTCCTTACTCTGATTTGATTACCATTCCCGATCAAACTGCCGAAGAGATGTTTGAACATGCCAAAGAAATGGGTAAATTTGTCATTACTACTGATGAAGTTGGTGAAATGGTGGGGTTAACGACCGAACAAGCAGTATTGATGACCTATTATCGCAATAATATTCAGCATTTACTGATTATACCAGCAATTGTGGCTAGAATTTTACTTAAACATAATCGCATTTCAATTGATGAAGTACTTATGCAGGTTAAATTGCTCTTCCCTTTAATAAAATCAGAGCTATTTTTATATCATAATGAAGATCAATTAACTGAATATGTTAATAAAATTATTGCAACTTATGCTGATTTGAATCTAATAAGTTATTCACCTGATAAATTAACATTGAACTACTTAAAAATGTCAGGATTACAGTTGTTAGCGTCATCATCAAGAGATACATTACAACGCTATGTCATTGCATTTTCATTGTTGCAAAAAGATCCGACAATTAGTCGTGCAACCTTAGAAAAAGAAGGACGTTTAATTGCAGAACGGCTTTCAATATTACATGGTATAAATGCCCCTGAATTTTTTGATAAAGGTGTTTTTTCAACACTAGTTGCTTCGCTTCGGGAACAAGGTTATTTAGATGATAAAGGTGATGCAAATTTACCGAAAATCGAAACTATGAATAATATACTTAAACCATTAATTACTAACCGTGTAATGCAAACAATTGATGAAATCAATCCTTAAAAATTAAATTATCTTGGGCTTACTTGATTATTTTGGGTAAGCCGAATAAACTTCAATCATTAAATAAAGTATCTTTTTTTATGCTTTATCACTGTTTTCTAAATAATTTTATTCTTTATAATCTTCATTAACAAATTTAATAAATAGCACTATTGTTTTTTTGACATATGTCAAACTTTTGTGAAAGTATACCTTTATTTCCATTCAATTAAATATTATCATTACAATTAGTAAGGATGTTTATAACATCGAAAAAATTAGATAATAAAATGTAATGTCAGCTTTTTAAGGAGTTCATATGCTATTTAACCGTAGACAGTTCTTTAAGATCTGTGCTGGTGGCATGGCAGGAACAACTGTCGCTACTTTAGGATTAATGCCGAATGTAGCGCTTGCACAAACTCGCCAATATAAATTGTTAAAATCAAAAGAAACGCGAAATAATTGTACTTACTGTTCTGTTGGATGTGGAATGCTCCTTTATAGCCGAGGAGATGGCGCTAAGAATGCCGAATCGTCTATTTTTCATATCGAAGGCGATCCTGACCATCCTGTTAGTCGTGGTTCACTTTGTCCGAAAGGTGCTGGCGTACTCGACTATATTAAAAGCGAACAACGAGTTAAATACCCTGAGTATCGTG
Organism: Gilliamella sp. B3023; assembly: GCF_026536845.1. Classification (NCBI taxonomy): domain Bacteria; kingdom Pseudomonadati; phylum Pseudomonadota; class Gammaproteobacteria; order Orbales; family Orbaceae; genus Gilliamella; species Gilliamella sp. B3023. The sequence goes on along the minus strand of NZ_JAFNNH010000006.1, from coordinate 15,534 downwards.
CGCCAGGTTCTGACAAATGGCAACGAATCAGCTGGGATGAAGCAATTGACCGCATAGCTCGCTTAATGAAAGCTGACCGTGATAAAAATTTTCAAGAAAAAAATGAACAAGGAACGACGGTTAACCGCTGGACAACTACTGGCTGGCTAGTGACTTCTGCTGCGAGTAATGAAACGGGTTGGTTAGCATTTAAAGTTGCCCGTTCTTTAGGAATGCTAAGCCTTGAAACTCAAGCTAGAGTTTGCCATGGGCCCTCAGTATCTAGTTTAGGTGCTACCTTTGGTCGAGGCGCCATGACCAATAACTGGAACGATATTAAAAATGCTAATGTGGTTATTGTTATGGGGGGTAACGCAGCTGAAGCCCATCCAGTTGGTTTTAAATGGGCAATTGAAGCCAAAATTACTAACGGTGCAGAACTCATAGCGATTGATCCACGCTTTCATCGAACCGCTTCGGTAGCTGATCATTATGTACCTATTCGTGCAGGTTCAGATATCGCTTTTCTACTTGGTATCATTAATTACCTTATCACTAATAACGAAGTCAACTTTGAATATCTTATAACACACTCTAATGCTAGCTTAATTGTGCGTGACGATTTCAACTTTGATAATAATAGTGGATTGTTTAGTGGTTACGATGCAGAAAACCGTCAATACGATCAAACCAGTTGGGCATATCAAAAAGATGAAAATGGTTTTGCATTAAGAGATAAAACATTAAGTCATCCGCGCTGTGTTTGGAATTTACTAAAACAACATGTTAGTCGCTATACGCCAGAAATTGTAAATAAAATAACGGGTAGTCCTGTAGATGGCTTTTTACATGTTTGTCGTTCACTCGCCAGTACTAAAACCAATGATCGTGCGGCAACTTTCCTATATGCATTAGGTTGGACTCAACATACTTATGGTACACAAATCATCCGTACTGCAGCAATGATTCAACTGATTCTTGGTAATATTGGTGTCATGGGTGGTGGTATAAATGCTTTGCGTGGTCACTCAAATATTCAAGGATTAACTGATGTAGGTTTACTGTCTAATCGATTACCTGCTTATCTTGATCTACCAAAAGATTCTCAAACATCGCTTGAACAATACTTAGCAGAAAAAACACCAAAACCTCTTGGTCCAAATGAGGTTAATTTTTGGGGTAATTACCCTAAATTCTTTATTAGTTTTATGAAAGCAATGTATGGTGATAAGGCAACTGGGGATAATAATTGGGGATTTGATTGGTTACCAAAATGGGATAAAACCTATGATATTTTACGTTTTAGTAAAATGATGCGTGACGGACAAGCTAATGGTTTTATTTGCCAAGGGTTTAACCCACTGGCTGCCTTACCTGATAAAAATAGTATTCGTGAGGGATTATCCAAACTCAAATTCTTGGTAAATATCGATCCATTGCCAACTGAAACAGCCGAGTTTTGGAAAAATCATGGTGAATCAAATGATGTTGATCCAAGTAAAATACAAACAGAAGTCTTTAGACTTCCGGCCAACTGTTTTGCAGAGGAAAATGGGACAATTGTTAACTCATCACGTTTATTACAATGGCATTGGGCAGCAGCTAGACCACCTTATGAATCACTTTACGACCCAGAGATTATTGCGCGAATCTATTTAAGAATTAAAGAGCTTTATGAAGAAGAAGGCGGCGCTTATCACGAACCAATTAATAATTTAACTTGGGATTATCAAGATCCTGAAGGTCCGGCAGCCGAAGAGTTAGCAAAAGAGTGTAATGGTCGAGCATTGGCTGACATAACGGACACTAATGGCAACATCATCCTTAAAAAAGGCCAACTATTAAGTGGTTTTTCTCAATTAAAAGCCGACGGAACGACCTCATCTGGAATTTGGATATTTTGTGGTTCTTGGACTGAACAAGGTAACCAAATGGCTCGCCGAGATCCTAGTGACCCATCAGGTAAGGGTATTCATGCTGGCTGGGCTTGGGCTTGGCCGATGAATCGACGTGTACTCTATAATCGTGCTTCTACTGATGAAAATGGAAAACCATGGGATCCAAATCGGATGTTAATCAAATGGAACGGAACAAGTTGGGTCGGCAATGACGTACCAGATTTTACTGCCACGTTATCACCTGATTCTGGAGCGGGAGCCTTCATCATGAACAATGATGGATTAGGTGGGCTGTTCTGTTTGAATCGTTTAGTTGATGGACCATTTCCTGAACATTATGAACCATTTGAAACACCAATTTCAAATAACCCAATGCACCCTAAACAAATAAATAGTCCAGTAGCTCGAGCATTTAAAGAAGATTTAGCTCGCTTAGGTAAAGCAGATGAATTTCCTTATGTTGGTACAACATACAGTATTACTGAGCACTTCCACTTTTGGACGCAACATGCAAGATTAGCTTCAATAACACAACCAGAACAATTTATTGAGCTCAGTGAAAATCTTGCGAATAAAAAAGGCATAAAATTGGGCGATACAGTGAAAGTAACTTCATATCGAGGTTATATCAAAGCCAAAGCAGTTGTGACAAAACGTTTACCTACTTTGACAGTTGATGGTAAAGAGATCGAAACCATAGGAATTCCAATTGTTTGGGGATTCACAGGTCAAACTAAAAAAGGCTTTTTGGTTAATGAATTAACTCCGCATTTAGGTGATGCTAATTCACAAACCCCAGAATACAAGTCCTTCTTAGTCAACATCGAAAAAGTTACCACAGCGGCATAAGAAGGAGGATAGATTATGTCATTACAAACTCAAGATATTATTCGCCGCTCAGCAACTAATGCCCTAACACCTGCACCTAGGGCAAGAGATTATCAGCAGGAAGTAGCTAAATTAATTGACGTGACCACCTGTATCGGTTGTAAAGCTTGTCAGGTAGCTTGTAGCGAATGGAATGATCTGCGAGCAGAAGTAGGAAATACCGTCGGCGTTTATGATAATCCAGCTGACTTAGAACCAAAAGCATGGACCGTAATGCGTTATTCAGAAGTTGAAATCAATGGCAAATTCGAATGGCTTATACGTAAAGATGGTTGTATGCATTGTGCAGATCCTGGTTGCTTAAAAGCGTGCCCATCTGAAGGAGCAATCATTCAATATGCTAATGGGATTGTCGATTTCCAATCAGAACACTGTATTGGATGTGGTTATTGCGTCGCAGGATGTCCATTTAATATTCCACGTGTTAGCAAAGAAGATAACCACTCTTATAAATGCACATTATGTGTTGATCGAGTTGCTGTTGGTCAAGAACCTGCTTGCGTAAAAACCTGCCCTACTGGAGCAATTCATTTTGGCACCAAACAAGATATGATTCGCCATGCCGAACACCGAATTGTTGATTTAAAAAAACGTGGATTTGAAAACGCAGGACTCTACAATCCAGAAGGTGTCGGCGGTACTCATGTTATGTATGTACTACATCATGCTGATCAACCTGAACTTTACCATGGATTACCTAAAGATCCTCAAATTAGCGAAATCGTTAAATTCTGGAAAGGCGCATGGAAACCACTATCAGCTGCTGCTTTTGTTGCTACTTTCGGCGGATTACTCTTCCACTACATGGGAGTAGGTGCAGTTGAAGTCGATGACGAAGATATTGAACACGAAAAAGAAGCGGACAAACAAGCAAGAAAACGTTTAGGATTACCTATTTTAGGTCGAAAAAATAGTCCTAATTCAACACAATCGGAGGCTCGTCATGAATAAGAAAGGAATGATATTAAGAACACCACTTATTGTACGCTTCTGTCATTGGTGTATGGTCTGTTTGTTTATATTAACCGCGTTATCAGGTTTATCTTTATTTTTTCCATCAATCAAGTTATTTGGATTATTTCTTGGCACACCACAATTGGTGAGAGCTTTACATCCTATAATTGGTTGTGTGGTATTCATTTTATTAATGTTCATGTTTATCAAATTAGCTCATCACAATATTCCAAATAAAAATGACCTTTTATGGATTAAAAACTTTAAAAACGTGATTATGGGAAAAGAAGAAGGTATCCCAATTGGTAAATATAATGTTGGCCAAAAGTTTTTATTCTGGTGCATTATGAGCTTAATCTTTGTGCTATTCGTTACGGGCTTGATAATGTGGCGCCGATATGTATCTGATTATTTTCCTATTCAAATAGTCCGAATCGCAATATTTTTCCACTCTTTTGCTGCTATTTGTCTTATTTTACTGGCTATTGGTCATGCTTATATGGCAATTTGGGTTAAAGGGTCTATAAAAGGAATGATAACTGGATATGTATCACGAGCGTGGGCATTTAAAAACCACTCCTCATGGTACGAAGAAGAAATGAAAAAAGTCTATCAGCAAGAACTTAAAGACAATCAAAAGAACGATATTGAGCCATCATCTCAAACAGAACAAAAACCTGCTTTATAAGAATAATTAATCTCCGCTGATATAAATCAGCGGAATTCTTAGCCTATTAGATTAATGATGGAAAAAATAACAAAATTGGTAATCAAGAATGAGTATAAAAATCATCCCACGAGAGCAGCTTGAACAACAAAACACCGTAATTAGACAGATTCCCTTACTCTTTTATCCATCACCGAAAACACTTTATATTCATCGCGCCGAGCGTTTAAAAACGCTAGCACGAAATAATTCTTTAAGCGATTATTTAAATTTCTGCGCTAAGATTGTCGAGCAACAGGCTATTTTAATCAAAAAACCTATTGATATATCTCCATCACTTAATAATGATTTTCCGCCATTAAGTTTGGAAAACTTACCATTAAATGATATTTGGCAAGATTATTTATTAACATTATTAAATTCATTTTCAAATACAACCTATCAAATTCAATCTGTTATTGAACAATTAAAACAAAACGATTCCAATCAACTTCAAGAGAAAGCACGCAACTTACTCAATGGTAAATTTAATTTAGTTGATGGTAATGAATCCATATTTATTTGGTCAGCTTTATCAGTCTATTATTGCCAACTAGCTAGTCAAATTAAAGGCAAAGCCGTCGCTGAAAATACCAATGAAAGCTGGCTATGCCCAGTGTGTAATAGTATGCCAGCTGCGAGTATTATTCAGCTTGGTGCAAATAATGGATTAAGATACCTTCATTGTAGCTTATGTGAAAGCGAATGGTATGTACCACGAGTGAAATGTACTTGTTGTGATAATATGCAAGATATTCAATACTTCTCTTTGGATAAAGAATTAGCTGCAATAAAAACCGAGTGCTGTGATGCTTGCCATAGCTATTTGAAAATCTTAGACCAAGATAAAGATCCTCATATCGAAATCATTGCTGATGATATTGCCTCATTAATATTGGATATCAAGACTGAAGAAGAAGGATTTGCAAAAAGTGGGTTAAATCCTTTTGTCTTTGCCCAATAAGAAATTACAAAAGTTAAAAATATTACTTAACATTTTGTAATATTGAGATTAGAATCATATCACTGTACTAGTTTACGAGTTCTTTATGATGAAACGCGCTATAATTTTAATATTGATGTTAGTAATTACGCCATTTTTCTGTTTGGCTAATGCGGTAAAAAATGTTGCGATAACAGCAATTGTTGAACACCCTTCATTAGACCAAATCCGTGATGGAGTAAAAGATGAGTTAACAGCAAATGGATTTAAGTTAAACGATAATTTAAATGTCCAATATCGAAGTGCCCAAGGTAGTAGTGCAACAGCCGCACAAATTGCCAGACAGTTCGTTGCAGCTAAACCAGACGTCATCGTTGCAATTGCAACACCAAGTGCTCAAGCAACAGTTGCCGCAACTAAACAAATACCCGTTGTTTTTGCAGGAATTACTGATCCAATTGCAGCAAAATTAATTAAAGATTGGAATCCCTCTCATAACAATGTCACTGGCGTTTCAGACTATCAAGAAATAGGCCCTCAAATTGAATTTATGAAAAAAGTTGTGCCTAATGTAAAATCTGTTGGTTATATTTATAGTCCTAGCGAAATTAATTCCACTGTAGTGTTAAAAAATCTTCAAAATGAACTTAGCCAACAAAATATTTCATTGGTGGCGGTGCCTGCCCAACGTACAGCGGATATTTCAACAGCAGCCAATACATTGAAAGGAAAAGTTGATCTGATCTACACCACAACAGATAACAACGTTGTTTCAGCTTATGAATCATTAGTTAAATTTGCCAATGAAAATAAAATCCCACTGTTAGCATCGTTTCCTGATGCCATTGAGCGAGGAGCTGTTGCTGCTTATGGAATGAGCTATTACGATGTAGGTCGTCAATCAGGTAAGCTGGTGGTAAGAGTTTTAAATGGAGAAGATCCTGGCAATATTAAACCCGAAATCGGACAAACATTACGCCTTGTAGTCAATACTGATGCAGCCAAAAAACAAGGAATCTCTTTACCTCCTGACGTTATCGAGTCTGCCTATAAAGTTATTGGTCAAAAATAAAATCATATATCTAAATAAAATCAATTCTTTGTCCATTTTAATGGGCAAAGAATGTTCAAAAACCCCGTTCCTCACCTCAAAATTTTTTAAAGTATTATTGATAAGTCTATTCTATTCATAATTCCTTGCAATAAGGTGTATTAAAATATTTACACATATACTTTTTATTAAATCTAGAAAATTATCTGTTTTTGCTTTATAGTAAACGTATATTTAGGTTGGTTGTAAAATAAATATTACAGGAGCACCACATGCGGAATTTAATCATCAAGCTTTTTATGTTACTTAGTTTGTCTGTAGTAACATTTTTTTCATTAGCAGATAATAAATCTGAGCAAAAATATGTCGCGATAACAGCAATTGTAGAACATCCTGCATTAGATAATGTTCGCAAAGGTGTTGAAGATGAATTAAAAGATAATGGCTATATTGTTGGTCAAAATTTAAAATTACAGTTTGCTAGTGCTCAAGGTAGTAGCGCTAATGCAGCCCAAATAGCAAAACAATTTGTTGCTAATAAGCCCAATGTTATCGTTGGTATTGCAACACCTAGCACCCAAGCTTTAGTGGCAACAACCAAAACGATTCCTATTGTATTCACTGCTGTCACTGATCCCGTTGCTGCTAAATTAACACCTAGTTGGGAAGCTTCTAAAACCAATGTAACTGGTGTATCAGATGCATTATCTTTAGAATCACAAATCGATATGATGTTAAAAATTAAACCTGATGCAAAAAATATTGGTTATGTTTATAGCCCAAGTGAAGTAAATTCCACAATTGTGCTTAAAGAATTACAAGTTGCACTTGGAAAACGTGGCATGAAAATTATTGCTGCACCAGCACAACGAACATCTGATATTTCAACCGCCGCAATAAGTTTAAAAGGAAAAGTTGATCTGATCTACACAACAACCGATAATAACGTCGTTTCAGCTTATGAAGCATTAGCGAAGGTTGCCAATGAAAACAAAATTCCTCTTCTTGCATCAGATCCTGATTCAGCTGAACGAGGTGCAATTGCTGCTTTGGGAATGAGTTATTATGACCTTGGTCGCCAAGCAGGTAAAATTGTTATTCGAATTCTTAATGGTGAAAAACCAGGTGATATTCCACCACAAGTTGGTAACATCACACAATTAACTATTAATAAAAAGGCTGCTGAACGCCAAGGTGTCACTCTATCTGAAGAGGTTTTAAAATCAGCAGCAAAAATTGTTGAAAAATAATTTATTAAACCGTTTTAATAACTAAACCGCCTACTTTGGCGGTTGCTTTTTTTAGTGGATATTTTCATGTCATTTGAATTTTTATTAGGCTCAGTTGGAATAGGACTTATTTACGCATTAGTTAGCTTAGGCGTGTTTATATCGTTTCGACTACTTGACTTCCCCGATCTAACCGCTGATGCGAGTTTCCCACTTGGTGGGGCAGTATGTGGTTTGTGTATGTATGTCGGTATTGATCCATGGATTGCAACTTTTCTAGGTATGTTTGCAGGTTGTATTGCCGGTGCAATGACTGGACTGTTATATGTTAAACTTAACATATTACAATTACTATCAAGTATTATCGTGATGATAGGCCTTTATTCAATTAATCTAAGAATTTTAGGTTTAGGACCTTATCTCATGGATGAAACACCAAGAATGGCTGGTTCGCCTAATCTATCTTTACTCGATGCAAAAACTATTTTCTCTCCATTTATTAATGAAGATTATAGTAATCAATATTTAGTACAACCACTTATGGTTTTAGCTTTTGTTGTTGTATTTTGGTTGCTACTTAACCTATTTTTAAATACCCAAATCGGATTGGCTTTAAGAGCGACTGGTACTAACCAACGAATGGCTAAATCCCAAGGAATTCCAACAGGTGGTATCACTATTTTAGGTATGGCAATTTCAAACGGATTAATCGCACTTGGTGGTTCATTATTTGTTCAAACTCAAGGCGGTGCTGACATTACTATTGGGGTGGGGACTATTGTTATCGGCCTTGCATCAATCATTATAGGTGAAAGTATTTTCCCAACAAAACGCATTTGGGCGGTTATGATTGCTGTTATTTTCGGCGCTATCTTATACCGTTTATTTATTGCCTTTGCACTTAGCAATGAATTTTTACAAGAGATCGGTGTCGGTACAGAAGATTTAAATCTTATCACGGCAATATTGGTTGTTTTAGCTTTAGTCTTACCAAAACAACTGAAAAAATACTCAAAAAGAAGAGGGAAGTAAGCATGATCAATGTTGGGCAATTGCAATTGACGTTTAATCAAGGAACACCAATTGAAAATCATGTATTACGAGGTTTAAATCTCAATATCAGTGAAGGTGAGTTTGTTACTATAATCGGTAGTAATGGCGCAGGAAAGAGTTCTTTACTTAATGTGATTAGTGGTGATTTGATTGCTGATTCGGGACATGTGATTATTAATAATAAAGATGTGACTCGTTGGCCTGCTTGGAAAAGAGCCGGTATGGTTGCACGAGTATTCCAAGATCCTATGGTAGGGACATGTGAAAATCTTACTATTGAAGAAAACTTAGCGATTGCTTATAACCGAGGTAATAGTTTCACTTTACTACCAGCATTAAATCGCAAGCTGAGGGCCTTATTTAAAGAAAAACTAGCAACACTCAATTTAGGCCTTGAGAATCGCTTATCAGATATGATGGGATTATTATCAGGAGGACAAAGACAAGCAGTAAGTCTATTAATGTCGACATTACAACCATCTAAGATTTTATTACTTGATGAACACACTGCTGCACTTGATCCCAAAACAGCACAATTCGTTTTGGATCTCACTAATGAAATTGTTTTAAAAAATAAGTTAACCACAATGATGGTTACCCATTCAATGAAACAAGCTTTAGAATACGGCACAAGAACAGTCATGCTTCATCAAGGGCAAGTGGTGCTTGATGTTTCAGGGGAAAAGCGAGATAAATTAACCGTCAATGATTTATTAGAGATGTTCGAAAAAACTCGCGGTGAAAAAGTAACAGATGATGCCCTACTTTTAGGCTAATAATAAAAATTTAAAGCAATATTTATTTAATGAATATTGCTTTTTTCAATCTATTGTTCATTTATTCAATCTCCATTAACACAAAATCTAACAAGCTTTTATCACTCACTATTAATGGTTATTGATTTTGTGAGCATTCTCATCTCAAAATCCATATTTTATCTACTAAATTAACTTTCGTTTCATTTAAGCGTTATTCATCCAATCATGAAGTCATTAAACCCTTCAATTATTAATTTAATAATTTTGTTAATTTGGATGTATTTAGTATTTTAGAAAAAATTACTTTTTCCCCAAATTATCTTGTTACTAAAGATAATATGAAAGAAATTATGATGTTTTTAAGTTATAGGCAAGTAGCATTTAACGTATTAATCATTTAAAAAAAGTGCTTTGTTCTATTCTTTTATTTTCGTTGATTATTAAGTTGCTTAAAATATTAGAGAGAGATAGGAGTTTATTTGCTCAATAGTATTAAAAATACTGATCCCTAAATGCAAAAAAGCCCAGCATTGCTGCTGGGCTTTCGCTCTAATTTAAAAGTCTGGCGGCACCCTACTCTCACATGGGTAATACCCACACTACCATCGGCACTACGGCGTTTCACTTCTGAGTTCGGCATGGGGTCAGGTGGGACCACCGCGCTATTACCGCCAGACATATTCTGTCTTCTCTTTTTCAATTGATGTACATTATCTCATCTTTACACCAATCGCTCAATCCGGAACAAACTGTTTTATTAATCTTTCACCATCTTTCGATGATTTCTTAATCTCAACTTCGCGTAACCCAAAACAACTCCGAGTTGTAAGGTTAAGACTCTCGGTTCATTAGTATCAGTTAGCTCAATGTATCACTACACTTACACACCTGACCTATCTACGTCTTAGTCTCAAACGGACCTTACTGAATCTCTTCAGGGAAAACTCATCTCGAGGCTAGTTTCGTGCTTAGATGCTTTCAGCACTTATCTATTCCGCACGTAGCTACCGGGCAATGCAATTGGCATCACAACCCGAACACCAGCGGTGCGTTCACTTCGGTCCTCTCGTACTAGAAGCAAACCCTCTCAATTTTCCTACGCCCATGGCAGATAGGGACCGAACTGTCTCACGACGTTCTAAACCCAGCTCGCGTACCACTTTAAACGGCGAACAGCCGTACCCTTGGGACCTACTTCAGCCCCAGGATGTGATGAGCCGACATCGAGGTGCCAAACACCGCCGTCGATATGAACTCTTGGGCGGTATCAGCCTGTTATCCCCGGAGTACCTTTTATCCGTTGAGCGATGGCCCTTCCATTCAGAACCACCGGATCACTATGACCTACTTTCGTACCTGCTCGAGCCGTCACTCTCGCAGTCAAGCTAGCTTTTGCCATTGCACTAACCTCCTGATGTCCGACCAGGATTAGCTAACCTTCGTGCTCCTCCGTTACTCTTTGGGAGGAGACCGCCCCAGTCAAACTACCCACCAGACAGTGTCCCTTACCTCGATTCAGAAGTATAGGTTAGAACATCAAACATTAAAGGGTGGTATTTCAAGGTCGACTCCATGCATACTGGCGTACACACTTCAAAGTCTCCCACCTATCCTACACATTAAGGCTCAATGTTCACTGTCAAGCTATAGTAAAGGTTCACGGGGTCTTTCCGTCTTGCCACGGGTACACCGCATCTTCACGGCAATTTCAATTTCACTGAGTCTCGGGTGGAGACAGCCTGGCCATCATTACGCCATTCGTGCAGGTCGGAACTTACCCGACAAGGAATTTCGCTACCTTAGGACCGTTATAGTTACGGCCGCCGTTTACTGGGGCTTCGATCAAGAGCTTCTGCTTACGCATAACCCCATCAATTAACCTTCCAGCACCGGGCAGGCGTCACACCGTATACGTCCACTTTCGTGTTTGCACAGTGCTGTGTTTTTATTAAACAGTTGCAGCCAGCTGGTATCTTCGACTGATTTCACCTCCATCCGCGTGGGACTTCAATTACCGTCAGCGTGCCTTCTCCCGAAGTTACGGCACCATTTTGCCTAGTTCCTTCACCCGAGTTCTCTCAAGCGCCTGAGTATTCTCTACCTGACCACCTGTGTCGGTTTCGGGTACGATTAACTATAACCTGAAGCTTAGAGGATTTTCCTGGAAGCAGGGCATCAATTACTTCACTACCTTAGTAGCTCGTCATCACGCCTCAGGGTCTCAGTGACCGGATTTGCCTAATCACACCCCTACACGCTTAACCCACCATCCAATAGGTGGTAAACCTAGCCTTCTTCGTCCCCCCATCGCAGTTATAGCCAGTACGGGAATATTAACCCGTTTCCCATCAGATACGCCCTTCGGCCTCTCCTTAGGGGTCGACTCACCCTGCCCCGATTAACGTTGGACAGGAACCCTTGGTCTTCCGGCGAGCGGGCTTTTCACCCGCTTTATCGTTACTTATGTCAGCATTCGCACTTCTGATACCTCCAGCATGCCTCACAACACACCTTCTACGGCTTACAGAACGCTCCCCTACCCAATACACTTACGTGCACTGCCGCAGCTTCGGTGCATAGTTTTAGCCCCGTTACATCTTCCGCGCAGGCCGACTCGACTAGTGAGCTATTACGCTTTCTTTAAATGATGGCTGCTTCTAAGCCAACATCCTAGCTGTCTAAGCCTTCCCACTTCGTTTCCCACTTAACTATGACTTGGGGACCTTAGCTGGCGGTCTGGGTTGTTTCCCTCTTCACGACGAACGTTAGCACCCGCCGTGTGTCTCCCATGATTAAACTTGTCAGTATTCGGAGTTTGCATCGGGTTGGTAAGCCGGGATGGCCCCCTAGCCGAAACAGTGCTCTACCCCCAACAGTTATACATGAGGCGCTACCTAAATAGCTTTCGGGGAGAACCAGCTATCTCCCGGTTTGATTGGCCTTTCACCCCCAGCCACAGGTCATCCGCTAATTTTTCAACATTAGTCGGTTCGGTCCTCCAGTTAGTGTTAACCAACCTTCAACCTGCCCATGGCTAGATCACCGGGTTTCGGGTCTATACCCTGCAACTTAACGCACAGTTAATACTCGGTTTCCCTTCGGCTCCCCTATTCGGTTAACCTTGCTACAGAATATAAGTCGCTGACCCATTATACAAAAGGTACGCAGTCACACATACCCAACGGTACATGCTCCCACTGATTGTACGTACACGGTTTCAGGGTCTATTTCACTCCCCTCCCGGGGTTCTTTTCGCCTTTCCCTCACGGTACTGGTTCACTATCGGTCAATCAGGAGTATTTAGCCTTGGAGGATGGTCCCCCCATCTTCAGACAGGATATCACGTGTCCCGCCCTACTCTATAAGCTTCCACATAATGCACTTTCATGTACGGGACTTTCACCCTCTATCGTGCGACTTTCCAGACGCTTCCACTAATACATTATGCTACCCGCTTGGGCTACTCCCATTTCGCTCGCCGCTACTTTGGGAATCTCGGTTGATTTCTTTTCCTCGGGGTACTTAGATGTTTCAGTTCTCCCGGTTCGCCTCATCTGACTATGTATTCATCAGATGATAGTGCAGTCACCTGCACTGGGTTTCCCCATTCGGACATCAACGGCTATAGCGCCTTTTATCGGCTCACCGTCGCTTTTCGCAGATTAACACGTCCTTCATCGCCTCTGATTGCCTAGGCATCCACCGTGTACGCTTAATTTCTTAACCTTACAACTCACAGTTGTCTTGGTTTCAATTACGCTTTTTTCTCTTTTTTACTTCTTCACATTCATACTTTCATATCAATGCCTTCCATAAAAACGAGAACTCGTTTCTTTCAGCTTGTTCCTAATTGTTAAAGAGCTTTATCTTTCTATTCATTCGAATATCAAATAAATACAAAAATAATTTTATGATTTTTAAAAGAGGTATCTTTAATGGTGGAGCTAAGCGGGATCGAACCGCTGGCCTCCTGCGTGCAAGGCAGGCGCTCTCCCAGCTGAGCTATAGCCCCATTGTTTCACTTCATCAACTAATCAAGCCATTAGCTTAATTGTCGAATTGGTGGGTCTGAGTGGACTTGAACCACCGACCTCACCCTTATCAGGGGTGCGCTCTAACCACCTGAGCTACAGACCCAATAAAGTGACTCTTTCTAAACAAACAATCTGTGTGAACACTTACGAGCACTTCGTAAGGAGGTGATCCAACCGCAGGTTCCCCTACGGTTACCTTGTTACGACTTCACCCCAGTCATGAATCACACCGTGGTAAA
>NZ_JAFNNH010000006.1:0-1704 GCF_026536845.1 Gilliamella sp. B3023 | reverse complement strand
TCTTCGTAAGGAGGTGATCCAACCGCAGGTTCCCCTACGGTTACCTTGTTACGACTTCACCCCAGTCATGAATCACACCGTGGTAAACGCCCTCCCGAAGGTTAAGCTATCTACTTCTGGTGCAACCCACTCCCATGGTGTGACGGGCGGTGTGTACAAGGCCCGGGAACGTATTCACCGTGACATTCTGATTCACGATTACTAGCGATTCCGACTTCATGGAGTCGAGTTGCAGACTCCAATCCGGACTTAGACGTACTTTGTGAGGTCCGCTTGCTCTCGCGAGGTCGCCTCCCTTTGTATACGCCATTGTAGCACGTGTGTAGCCCTGGTCGTAAGGGCCATGATGACTTGACGTCGTCCCCACCTTCCTCCGCTTTATCAACGGCAGTCTCCTTTGAGTTCCCGACCAAATCGCTGGCAACAAAGGATAAGGGTTGCGCTCGTTGCGGGACTTAACCCAACATTTCACAACACGAGCTGACGACAGCCATGCAGCACCTGTCTCACAGTTCCCGAAGGCACTCTCGCATCTCTGCAAGATTCTGTGGATGTCAAGACCAGGTAAGGTTCTTCGCGTTGCATCGAATTAAACCACATGCTCCACCGCTTGTGCGGGCCCCCGTCAATTCATTTGAGTTTTAACCTTGCGGCCGTACTCCCCAGGCGGTCGATTTATCGCGTTAGCTTCGGAGCCCATCACTCAGGGCAACAAACTCCAAATCGACATCGTTTACAGCGTGGACTACCAGGGTATCTAATCCTGTTTGCTCCCCACGCTTTCGCATCTCAGCGTCAGTATCTGTCCAGAAGGCCGCCTTCGCCACCGGTATTCCTCCACATCTCTACGCATTTCACCGCTACACGTGGAATTCTACCTTCCTCTACAATACTCTAGTTAACCAGTTTTAAGTGCAATTCCTAGGTTGAGCCCAGGGCTTTCACACCTAACTTAATTATCCGCCTACATGCCCTTTACGCCCAGTCATTCCGATTAACGCTCGCACCCTCCGTATTACCGCGGCTGCTGGCACGGAGTTAGCCGGTGCTTCTTCTGTAATTAACGTCAATTGATGCACCTATTAGATACACCACCTTCCTCATTACCGAAAGTACTTTACAACCCGAAGGCCTTCTTCATACACGCGGCATGGCTGCATCAGGGTTTCCCCCATTGTGCAATATTCCCCACTGCTGCCTCCCGTAGGAGTCTGGACCGTGTCTCAGTTCCAGTGTGGCTGGTCATCCTCTCAGACCAGCTAGAGATCGTCGCCTTGGTAAGCCTTTACCTCACCAACTAGCTAATCCCATATGGGTTCATCAAATGGCGCATGGCCCGAAGGTCCCATGCTTTGGTCTCTCAACATTATGCGGTATTAGCAGTCGTTTCCAACTGTTGTCCCCCTCCATTCGGCAGATCCCCATACTTTACTCACCCGTCCGCCACTCGTCATCAAGTGCAAGCACTCATGTTACCGTTCGACTTGCATGTGTTAAGCCTGCCGCCAGCGTTCAATCTGAGCCATGATCAAACTCTTCAATTTAAAGTTTGATGCTCAATAACTGTCTCTGACATATTCAAATGAATCTTCAGTGTCACTTATCAAGACTTAATTTTTTGAGTCCGTAGACTTTTAATTTTTCGTCTCGCAAGTGCCCACACAGATTGTCTGTTTCTTCTTTTTAAAGAGCTGACAGCTTTAA
>NZ_JAFNNH010000059.1:0-984 GCF_026536845.1 Gilliamella sp. B3023 | reverse complement strand
CTTTGATTTACTCATTACCGGTAGTAGTCAGCCATTGTCTTGGTCTCCAGTTTCTCGGAGTGGTATCACAGCTACAATGTCTAATCCTACTGCTACAAGCGTTCGCGTTACTTTAACGGGTCCTTACGCTACCTCATCCCAGCATCGTTCTGACAATCCTGGTCCTATTTCTAAACCTACTTTGCCTCAGACCTTCGAGTTGGTCGGTCGTGATCGTCAAGGTAATCCTGTCGTTAAATATGGTTTTACTTTGAAGCAGTGGTTCGTCAACCGAGGTTTTGGCACATATACTTATCCTAATACCTTATCTTGGTGTAATCGTATTGGTTATCGGATGCCTAGCGTAAGTGATTTAACCAATGCATCTTGTCGTGGTACTAATTCAGGTTCTAACTGTCGTGGTTCAGTCGGCGCCACCCCTTCCTCACCTAGTAATCATTACATGCGTCATATAGGTTCTGGTTTTTTCACTGAGTGGGGTTATATGCCTGGTTATTCAGGCGCTGGCTTCCGCGAAGACAATTGGTTCTGGACTAGTGACTCGACTGGTAGTAACCAGTTTCTCGTGGACACAGACAACGGTTACGTGGGTTGGTCCTACCCCATCGCCAACTACACCAACGCCGGACTTTTCTCCCATCCTTAGTTTTTATTTCTTCGTCCTTAATCCTTAGGGCGGGGGTGATAAAAAATAGTATTAGGTGATTAAAAGTAAGCTGACTCAAGGAGTCAACGTCGTTTAGCAATAAAAAGCGATTTTGCGGCTAAGCGACGTTTGAATTACCCGCCTAGGAGGGTTTGTTTTTTGAGGTATTTTATCTCAAAAAAAAGTTGAGGAGTGGGGTTTTTGGGTTCTAAATTCTGCTTTAAGCTATGTCGTTTTTTAGTAGCCGTTTTTTCCATCAAAAAAAGTTGAGGAACGGGGTTTTTGAGGTTCTAAATTTCACTTAAAAATTATTAAAATATCAAAATCACTAAATTTCT
>NZ_JAFNNH010000058.1:0-1080 GCF_026536845.1 Gilliamella sp. B3023 | reverse complement strand
GTCTTAATGGATTGTACTTTGATTTAGATATTAGTGGTAGTAGTCAGCCATTGTCTTGGTCTCCTGTTTCTCATGGAGGTATCACAGTCACAATGTCTAATCCTACTGCTACAAGCGTACGCGTTACTTTAACTGGTCCTTACGCTACTCTATCCCAGCATACTTCATCCAGTCCTAGTCCTATTTCTAAACCTACTTTGCCTCAGACTTTCGAGTTGGTCGGTCGTGATAGTAATGGTACTCCAGTTGTTAAATATGGTTTTACTTTGAAGCAGTGGTTCGTGAACCGTGGTGATAAGGGGGACAATTATTCTCCTACCTTATCTTGGTGTAATAGTATTGGTTATCGAATGCCTCGCGTAAGGGATTTAACAAATTCAAATTATCATAATTTAGGCGCCACCCCTTCCTCACCTGGTAGCTATTACATGCGTCATATAGGTTCTGGTTTTTTCACGGAGTGGGGCAAAATGGCTGATTACTCTGGCGCTGGCTTCGGAATCACCAATTGGTACTGGACTATTGACCCGTATGGTAGTGACCCGTATGGTAGTGACCAGTATGTCGTGGACACCAACGACGGTACCGTGGCTTTGGCCTACACCTACAACGTCATCTACGGACTTTGCTCCCATCCTTAGTTTTTATTTCTTCGTCCTTAATCCTTAGGGCGGGGGTGGGGGTGATAAAAAATAGTGTTGAGTCATTAAAAGTAAGCTGACTCAAGGAGTCAACGTCGTTTAGCTATAAAAAGCGATTTTGCGGCTAAGCGACATTTGAATTACCCGCCTAGGTGGGTTTATTTTTGAGGTGTTTTTAGCAAAAAAAGTTGAGGAGTGGGGTTTTTGAGATTTTAAATGTCACTTAAAAAGTTTTAAATGATCCAAATCACTAAATTTCTAATTCAAAGCCCAAAAATAAAATTTTCAAGGATCAATTGCTCTAATTTTAAAGATTTGCAATTGAAATATATTTAATTAAAACAATAATTAACCAATTATAAATTAGATCCTTTTTAGATCCTATTTACAAAAGTTAACGTAAATGAGCGAAAAAAAGTGTTGCATCGTGTTTTTCCAA
>NZ_JAFNNH010000057.1:0-1116 GCF_026536845.1 Gilliamella sp. B3023 | reverse complement strand
GAAAAAATCATTGGATTGGATTTTGTTCGTAGTCGGACAAAAGAGGGGTTAGAAGATGACTGGCTTATCGAGATGTAAATGATGAAAGTAGATAATATTAATCAACTTTTCAAGCAGATACAGAGGGTTGATAATCAAGGTACTTCGAATTTTGCACAAACCAATGCAACCCCAAAAAAAATTTGGTTATAATTCAGCCGTTAATATCACCAAAACTGCCTAAGGAGAACAGTATGAGGGACCAAAAAGAGCGAGTTTACAGTATCGAAAGATTGACTAAAAATGAATTCAGACATGCTTTGGCGGTAAATTTAATTACACAAGAACAACATGACAACTATCTGCAGCAACTCAATGAATTAACGTCTTATATTTATGAAAAATATAAAGATAGTTTAGCTTTTTACGATGAAGATTGGATTAAAATCAATGACTATTATGAAAAAATTGTAGCCTTAGATTTTATCAGAGATTATACAAAAGAAGAGTTAGAAGACAGTTGGCTTATTGAGATGTAAATAATGAAAGTAGATAATATTATTCAACTTTTCAAGCAGATACAGAGGGTTGATAATCAAGGTACTTCGAATTTTGCACAAACCAATGCAACCCCCAAAAAAATTTGGTTATAATTCAGCCGTTAATATCACCAAAACTGCCTAAGGAGAACAGTATGAGGGACCAAAAAGAGCGAGTTTACAGTATCGAAAGATTGACTAAAAATGAATTCAGACATGCTTTGGCGGTAAATTTAATTACACAAGAACAACATGATAATTATCTGCAGGAGCTCAATAAATTAACGTCTTACATTTATAAAAAATATAAAGATGACCCAAGTTTTTATCCAGATGATTGGGATAAGATAAATAATTACTATGAAAAAATTGTAGCCTTAGATTTTGTTAGAGGCTATATAAAAGAAGGGTTGGAAGACAGTTGGCTTATCGAGATGTAAATGATGAAATCCCCCTAAGGAGTGCAGTATGCGAGACCAAAAAGAACGAGTGAAAACAATTGAAAGCATTATGAAAAATGAATTCAGACATGCTTTGGCGGTAAATTTAATTACACAAGAACAACATGACAAATATCTGCAGGAACTCAATGAATTAA
>NZ_JAFNNH010000056.1:0-1124 GCF_026536845.1 Gilliamella sp. B3023 | reverse complement strand
ATGTGGGACCCTGCTAAGGGTTTTCTCACTCAAGAAACAGACCCGTCACTTTACGGTAGAAACTTTCCTACTACTGGTGCTAACAAACTGTACTTTGATTTACTCATTAGTGGTAGTAGTCAGCCATTGTCTTGGTCTCCTGTTTCTCAAGGTGGTATCACAGCTACAATGTCTAATTCTACTGCTACAAGCGTTCGTGTTACTTTAACTGGTCCTTACGCTACCGAATCCCAGATTAATTCATCCAGTCCTATTCCTATTTCTAAACCTACTTTGCCTCAGACATTCGAGTTGGTCGGTCGTGATAGTAATGGTACTCCAGTCGTCAGATATGGTTTTACTTTGAAGCAGTGGTTCGTCAACCGAGGTTCTAAGTATGACACTTATCCTAATACATTATCTTGGTGTAATAGTTTTGGTTATCAAGTGCCTCGCGTAAAGGATTTAACCAACGCAAATTATTATAATTTAGGCGCCACCCCTTCTTCGCCGGCTAATTATTATATGCGTCATATAGGTTCAGGTTTTTTCACGGAGTGGGGTCGTATGTCTGATTATTCAGGCGTTGGCTTCAACGACCATTGGTACTGGACTAGTGACCCGACTGGTAGTACCCAGTGGATCGTGTTCGCAAACTACGGTGACACGCTTTGGTACTACAACGACGCTTACGGACTTTGCTCCCATCCTTAGTTTTTATTCCTTCGTCCTTAATCCTTAGGGCGGGGGTGGGGGTGATAAAAAATAGTATTAGGTGATTAAAAGCAAGCTGACTCAAGGAGTCAACGTCGTTTAGCCATAAAAAGCGATTTTGCGGCTAAGCGGCGTTTGAATTACCCGCTTCGGCGGGTTTATTTTTGAGGCGATTTTATCGCAAAAAAAGTTGAGGAGCGGGGTTTTTGGGGTTTTAAATTCTGCAATGTTGCCTCAAGTAAATAATTCCGCTTTAACTGTGGCACTTTTTAGTAGTTCTATTTTTCCATCAAAAAAGTTGAGGAACGGGATTTTTGGGTTTTTAAATTTCACTTAAAAAGTTTTAAATGATCAAACTTACTAAATTTCTAATTCAAAGCCCTAAAATAAAATTTTTGAGGATCAATCGCTCTAATTTTAAAGATTTGTAA
>NZ_JAFNNH010000055.1:0-1134 GCF_026536845.1 Gilliamella sp. B3023 | reverse complement strand
ATATGGTTTTACTTTGAAGCAGTGGTTCGTCAACCGAGGTTCTAAGTATGACACTTATCCTAATACATTATCTTGGTGTAATAGTATTGGTTATCGAATGCCTCGCGTAAGGGATTTAACAAATTCAAATTATAATAATTTAGGCACCACCCCTTCCTCACCTAGTAAGTATTACATGCGTCATATAGGTTCTGGTTTTTTCACGGAGTGGGGCAAAATGGATGATTATTCAGGCGCTGGCTTCGGCTACGGTTGGGTCTGGACTAGTGACCCGAATGGTAGTGACCAGTATGTCGTGGACACCAACGACGGTGACGTGGGTTGGTTCTACTACGACATCTACGGACTTTGCTCCCATCCTTAGTTTTTATTTCTTCGTCCTTAATCCTTAGGGCGGGGGTGGGAGTGATAAAAATAGTATTTAGTGATTAAAAGTAAGCTACGAGTCAACGTCGTTTAGCCATAAAAAAAGCGATTTTGTGGCTTAGCGACGCTTCAATTACCCGCCTAGGCGGGTTTATTTTTTTGGTATTTTATCTCAAAAAAAGTTGAGGAGTGGGGTTTTTGGGGTTCAAAATCCTGTTTTGCAATGTTGCCTCAAGTAAATAATTCCGCTTTAAACTATGACGCTTTTTAGTAGCTGTGTTTTTCCATCAAAAAAAGTTGAGGAACGGGGTTTTTTGGGGTCTAAATTCAGCTTTGATATATTATCTCAAGTAAATAATTCCGCTTTAACTGTGGCGTTTTTTAGTAGCTGTGTTTTTCCATCAAAAAAAGTTGAGGAGCGGGGTTTTTGAGGTTTTAAATCTCACTTAAAAATTATTAAATGATCCAAATCACTAAATTTCTAATTCAAAGCCCTAAAATAAAATTTTCAAGGATCAATTGTTCTAATTTTAAAGATTTATAATTGCGATATATTTAATTAAAACAATAGTTAACCAATTATAATTTAGATCCTTTTTAGATCCTATTTACAAAAGTTAACGTAAATGAGCGAAAAAAAGTGTTGCATCGTGTTTTTCCAGTCACTATACTTTTTACACGGTTTTGGCTCAGAGGCTAAAATTTGATATAAAAGTATAAAATTGTAAATAAATCAAAAAATTACTTGACAAGGTAGTCTAAAATGCA
>NZ_JAFNNH010000054.1:0-1165 GCF_026536845.1 Gilliamella sp. B3023 | reverse complement strand
CTGTGATTTAGATATTAGTGGTAGTAGTCAGCGATTGTCTTGGTCTCCTGTTTCTCATGGAGGTATCACAGTCACAATGTCTAATTCTACTGCTACAAGCGTACGCGTTACTTTAACTGGTCCTTACGCTACTCAATCCCAGATTAATTCATCCAGTCCTAGTCGTGTTTCCACTCCATCTTTGCCTCAGACCTTCGAATTGGTCGGTCGTGATACTAATGGTACTCCAGTCGTCAAATATGGTTTTACTTTAAAGCAGTGGTTCGTCAACCGTGGTTCTAAGTATGACTCTTATCCTAATACATTATCTTGGTGTAATAGTATTGGTTATCGTCATGTTAAGGTAAAGGATTTAACAAATTCAAATCGTGATAATTTAGGCGCCACCCCTTCCTCATCTGGTGATCATTATATGCGTCATATAGGTTCAGGTTTTTCCTCGGAGTGGGGTCGTATGTATGATTATTCAGACATTAGCTTCCTCAACGATTTTTACTGGACTAGTGACCCGTATGGTAGTAGCCAGTTTCTCGTGAGCACATACAGCGGTCACTTGCATTGGGACTACGGCTACTACTACGGCCTTTGCTCCCATCCTTAGTTTTTATTTCTTCGTCCTTAATCCTTAGACCGGGGGTGGGGGGGGATAAAAAATAGTGTTGAGTGGTTAAAAGCAAGCTGACTCAAGGAGTCAACGTCGTTTAGCCATAAAAAAAAGCGATTTTGCGGCTAAGCGGCAAAAATGCTGGGCACCGAGGTTGGTGGTTAAAAATATTGATATTAAAGGAGTAATATAAAATGAATATTGAAGATAAAATAGCATTAAGTAAAAGTCCGGTTCAGTTTATTTCCGAAGGTAATTTTTTAAAGCTTTATAATCAATCATTATATGTGGTTGAGCAATTATTGGGTTTTAGCTTAAAGGTAACGGCAAAGTATATAAAAAAAATTGATGAAATTATTATTTGCGGTGGATTTCCTACCCGTTCTATTACTAAACGTTACCCTAATGCCAGCCCTAATTTAACGGGTTATGAGTTATTGGGTGATTATGATTTAAGTGGCTATGAGCTATGGTATCAAAAGCATTGCCAAATACCGAAGCAAAAAACACCACAATCCCTTCTCACAACATCCCAAGAGGTAAACGAACAGTTAAACGAAT
>NZ_JAFNNH010000053.1:0-1166 GCF_026536845.1 Gilliamella sp. B3023 | reverse complement strand
CGTCTTACATTTATGAAAAATATAAAGATGACCCAAGTTTTTATCCAGATGATTGGGATAAGATAAATAATTACTATGAAAAAATTGTAGCCTTAGATTTTGTGCGTAATCGAACTAAAGAAAATTTAGAATATTCCTGGCTAATTGAGATGTAATAATGAAACTTGATAATTTAGATAATCTCTTTGAGCAGATAGAGCAGACAACTAAAAGTCAGCGGGTTTCAAATTTTAATCTGACTAATGCCAATCACCCTAAAAACCCCTATACCCAAGAAGTGTATCAAGCTAATTATGTTAATACTTGAATAGTATTGATAATGTCAATAGTAAAGCGAAGGTCGCAGTCACGCAGTGAACAAGCGAGCATTTGGCGTATTGACAACCCACCAAGTCCAATCCTTTAGAGCCAACAGAAAAGTACACATGGCGAGCCTTTCAACTTGGACGACTTTTAAAAATTTTTTATAATTCATCCGTTAATATCACTAAAACTACGTAAGGAGCGCGATATGTGGGACCAAAAAGAAAGAATTGATAGAATGGAACGACGCTTAAGAAATGAATTTAGACATGCCTTGGCGGTAAATTTAATTACACAAGAACAACATGACAACTACCTGCAAGAACTCAATGAATTAACCTATTATGTTTATGAAAAATATAAAGATAGCTTGGCTTTTTATGATGAGGATTGGATTAAAATTAATGACTATTATGAAAAAATTGTAGGATTAGATTTTATTCGTAGTAGGACAAAAGAGGGGTTAGAAGGTGACTGGCTTATAGAGATGTAAATAATGACAGCAGACAATATTAATCGACTTTTCGATCAAATACAGCAAGTTAATAATCAAGGGACTTCGAACTTTACACAAACCAATGCAACCCCAAAAAAAATTTGTTTATAATTCAGCCGTTAATATCACCAAAACTACCTAAGGAGTGCGGTATGCGAGACCAAAAAGAACGAGTGGAAACAATTGAAAGTACCATGAAAAATGAATTCAGACATGCTTTGGCGGTAAATTTAATTACACAAGAACAACATGACAACTATCTGCAGGAGCTCAATAAATTAACGTCTTACATTTATGAAAAATATAAAGATGACCCAAGTTTTTATCCAGATGATTGGGATAAGATAAATAATTACTATGAAAAAAT
>NZ_JAFNNH010000052.1:0-1191 GCF_026536845.1 Gilliamella sp. B3023 | reverse complement strand
GAATTAGAAATTTAGTAAGTTTGATCATTTAAAACTTTTTAAGTGAAATTTAAAACCTCAAAAACCCCGCTCCTCAACTTTTTTTGAGATATAAAAACGCAAAAATAAACCCGCCTAGGCGGGTAATTCAAACGTCGCTAAGCCACAAAATCGCTTTTTTATGGCTAAACGATGTTGAATCGTAGCTTTCTTTTAATCACCTAATACTATTTTTTATCACCCCCACCCCCGGTCTAAGGATTAAGGACGAAGAAATAAAAACTAAGGATAGGAGCAAAGTCCGTAGTTGTAGTAGTGGTTCCAACTCACATTACCTTGGTGTATGCTCACGATAGCCATATAACCACCAACCGGGTCACTAGCCCAGTACCAATAGCGGTAGAAGCCAACGTCTGAATAATCTTTCATATAACCCCACTCCGTGAAAAGCCCAGCATCTATATGACGCATGTAATGATTATCAGAGGAAGAAGGGGTGGCGCCGACAGCGCCTTGACATTCTAAATCTGTATCACGACAAAATGCATTGGTTAAATCCTTTACGCTAGGCATTCGATAACCAATACTATTACACCAAGATACAGTATTATAATGATAGTCCACCTTATAACCTCGGTTGACGAACCACTGCTTCAAAGTAAAACCATATTTGACGACAGGAGTACCTTGACTGTCACGACCGACCAACTCGAAGGTCTGAGGCAAAGATGGAGTGGAAATACGACCAGGACTGGATGAATTCTGTTGGGATTCGGTAGCGTAAGGACCAGTTAAAGTAACGCGTACGCTTGTAGCAGTAGAATTAGACATAGTAGCAGTGATACCTCCATGAGAAACAGGAGACCAAGACAATGGCTGACTACGACCACCAATATCTAAATCAAAGTACAATCCATTAGCGCCAGTTGTAGGAAAATTTCTACCGTAAAGTGACGGGTCAGTTGACTGAGGGATAAAACCCTTAGCTGGGTCCCACATTGAAGACGGACCAGCAAAATCAAAAGATGGGTAAGTAGGATCATCACCACGCTTACCATACATTAAATTAGGCTTAGCAAAACAAACCACCGACTCAGCCTTAGGATTGACGTAATAAGTCTCACTACTTGCACTGAAAGTACTATGATTAGGAAAACCGTAACGAGTAGATAATGTACCGTCAGTACTGGATAACGTAACCTTATAAGGTGC
>NZ_JAFNNH010000051.1:0-1301 GCF_026536845.1 Gilliamella sp. B3023 | reverse complement strand
CATTATCAACTCGTTACGGATTTCCTAATCGTAGTACTTTCAGTGCTCGTAGTGAGACTTATTACGTCAATCCTAAGGCTGGGCCGGTGGTTTGTTTTGCTAGGCCTAATTTAAAATATGGTAAGCTTAATGAGGATGGTACTTCTCACGATTTCCGCGGTCCGTCTTCGATGTGGGACCCTGATAAGGGTTTTCTCACTCAAGAAACAGACCCGTCACTTTACGGTAGAAACTTTCCTACAACTGGCGCTAATAGATTGTACTTTGATTTACTCATTAGTGGTAGTAGTCAGCCACTGTCTTGGTTTCCTGTTTCTCAGGGTGGTATCACAGTCACAATGTCTAATTCTACTGCTACAAGCGTACGTGTTACTTTAACTGGTCCTTACGCTACCAGATCCCAGATTAATTCATCCAGTCCTATTTCTAAACCTACTTTGCCTCAGACTTTCGAGTTGGTCGGTCGTGATACTAATGGTACTCCAGTCGTCAAATATGGTTTTACTTTGAAGCAGTGGTTCGTCCACCGTGGTTCTTATGCGGACGCTTATTCTCTTACCTCATCTTGGTGTAGTCGTATTGGTTATCGAGTACCTAAGGTAAAGGATTTAACAAATTCAAATTATGGTGGTAATTTAGGCGCCACCCCTTCCTCGCATAATAATTTGTACATGCGTCATATAGGTTCAGGTTTTGTCACGGAGTGGGGCCAAATGTATGATTACTCTGCTGGCTTCAGCAACAATTTTTACTGGACTAGTGACCCGGGTGGTTTTGACCAGCTTATCATCGACACACGCGACGGTTTTGTGTTTTCGGACTACACCTACAAGTACTTTTACGGCCTTTGCACCCATCCTTAGTTTTTATTTCTTCGTCCTTAATCCTTAGGGCGGGGGCGGGGGTGATAAAAAATAGTATTAGGTGATTAAAAGTAAGCTGACTCAAGGAGTCAACGTCGTTTAGCTATAAAAAAAGCGATTTTGTGGCTTAGCGACATTTAAATTACCCGCCTCGGCGGGTTTATTATTGGGGTTTTTTATCGAAAAAAAAGTTGAGGAGCGGGGTTTTTGGGGTTTTAAATGTCACTTAAAAATTATTAAATGCTCAAAATCACTAAATTTCTAATTCAAAGCCCTAAAATAAAATTTTTGAGGATTAATCGCTCTGATTTTAAAGATTTGTAATTGCAACATCTCCAATTAAAACATCAATTAACCAATTATAATTTAGATCCATTTTAGATCCTATTTACAAAAGTTAACGTAAATGAGCGAAAAAAAGTGTTGCATCGTGTTTTT
>NZ_JAFNNH010000050.1:0-1330 GCF_026536845.1 Gilliamella sp. B3023 | reverse complement strand
ATCCTCAAAAATTTTATTTTAGGGCTTTGAATTAGAAATTTAGTAAGTTTGATCATTTAAAACTTTTTAAGTGAAATTTAAAACCCCAAAAAACCCCGCTCCTCAACTTTTTTTGATGTAAAAACGGCTACTAAAAAACGACACAGTTTAAGGGGTAATTATTTATTTAAGATAATAATTCAAAGCGAAATTTAAACCCCCAAAAACCCCGCTCCTCAACTTTTTTTGATGCAAAAAACAGCTACTAAAAAGCACCACAGTTAGAGCGGAATTATTTATTTAAGACAATATTTCAAAACAGAATTTAAACCCCCAAAAACCCCACTCCTCAACTTTTTTTGCAATAAAAAACCTCAAAAATAAACCCGCCGAGGCGGGTGCTTATGTATCGTGAAGCCATAAAATCGTTTCCGTTCCTAATCCCTCCCTAAACCTTAATGTAATTAAGAACGAAAAAATAAGCGTTAAGGATAAGTGCAAAGTCCTACCGATTCATCATACGAGGGTTCAGCCCAATGCACATGACCATCTTTAGGAAAAACGACGAACCGGCTCAAACCTTTTGCATCACTGGTCCAGTACCATTGGACGGAGTCAAAGTTGGTTCGATCATATTTGCCTATATTACCCCACTCCGCAAGCAAGCCTGCACCAGTTGTACGCATATAATAATCACCTGATGATGAAGGTGTACCTCCAGTAATTTCATAACGTTTTGCATTAGTTAAATCCTTAACTTTAGGCAGGCGATAACCAATACTGTTACACCAGGATTCCATGCTAGGATAGCTGTAATAAGTTTTACCTCGATTGACAAACCATTGTTTTAACGTAAATCCATATTTAACGATAGCGTTACCACTACTATCTCGACCAACTAACTCGAAGGTCTGGGGCAAAGTAGGCATAGTAATAGGATCAGGATTGCTGGAATTCCATTGAGATTCGGTTGCAACAGGGCCAGTTAAGGTAACCCGTACGCCTGTCGCTGTAGAATTGGTCATAGTCGCCGTGATACCACCACGCGAGACCGGAGACCAAGACAATGCTTGTTTATTACCTGCAATGCTTAAATCAAAGTACATGTTGTTAGCAGCTGTAGTCGGAAAGTTCTTATCATATGAGTCAGTTGACTGAGGCAAAAAACCAAAAGATGGATCAAAAATTTCAGGTGGACCCGCTTTTACACCTCCATTGCCTTCGAAAGATAGACTTGGAATGGCAAAACAAATTTCCTGCCCCTTAGGTTTGACAAAATAAGTGACCCGACTAGGATTGAAATCACTACTATTTGGAATACCATAACGCGTTGTTAATGTACCATTGGTAC